>JAEZBP010001030.1 GCA_023427125.1 Pseudomonadota bacterium
CGCGCACGTGCGCGGTCCCTTCGTGCCGCTCGCCTGGCCGGCGATCCTGCCGGGCGAGGGCGGCGGCCTGATCGAGCTCACCGCCGCGCTCGTGCCGCAGTGGGAGGCGCGCGCCGCACAGATCGAGTGGCTGCTCCGCGCGACGGCGGTCTTCCTCGAGGAGCTCGGCGGCGCGGGCGCGTACTTCCCAGCGCACGAGAAGCTGGTCGTCGCGCCCGCGCTCGCCCACGCGGTGCGCGGCGCGCTCCGGCCGGACCAGGCGATGCGCATGTGGGCGCGCATCGAGGACGCGGGCGGCTACGTGTTCACGAGCGGCCTGCGGCAGCTCGGACTCACCGAGGTCGAGGCTCCACGCGAGCTGATGGGCGATCCGCAGGCCACCATCGCGCTCGTCCGCTGGCTCGGCGCCAAGCTCGTCGAGTCCTCGCACGACGTGCTCGCGCTCGGCACCGAGCTCGTGCTCAGCGATCGCACGTTCACCATCGTCCCCGGCCGCCGCGGCCCCCGCCGCGGCAAGAGCTACGGCCGCTGGGGCGCGCTCTGCATCGCCGACGTCGAGGAGCGCCTCAAGCGCGGCAGTCGCACCCGCATCCGCGTCCCCGAGCCGCTGAGTTAGCTGGCACGCGCGAATGCGCCCGCCACATCTCAAGGCGCCCGCCACATCTCGAAGAGGGTCAGGCCGATCTCGAAGACGATCAGCAGCACGATGTACCACTCGACGCGCAGCGTTCGGTTGTTCTGCAGGACGTCGAGCAGGGTCGAGGCGCTCTCGTTCAAGAGGGTCAGCTTCCGGCCGAGCGCGTTGTGTCGCTCGCGCAGCTCGTAGTCCTCCGAGAGGCGGACCCAGAGCCGATCGAGATCCGGACGGTCCCACACGGTGTCCGGCTTCTCCTCGACCTCCACGCGCCAGACGGTCTCGTGCATGACGATCATCGCGTGACCGATGAGCCTGACGAGCTCGCGCGCGCGGCGGCCGGTGCGACCGCTGCGCTGCATCTCGAGCGTCAGCGGGTGGAGCCGATCGAAGACCCGCCCGATGCTCTGCTCGAAGTGATCGAGGACGGTGCTCTTCGCGAGCACGTCGGCGACGACGGCGAGGCGCTCCTCGCCGAGCTCGTTGAGCCAGAGCTCCCCCTTCTCGCCGAGGCCCTCGGTCCGATCCTTGGCGGCGCACACCTCGACGTCATCGACGACCGGCGTCGCGAAGGCCTCCTCGAGGCTCGGGCGCAGCGCCTCGATGAGGTCCTCCTCGTCCGCCTCGCTCAGCGCGACCGTGACGACGACGCCGTAAGGGAAGAGCACGGCGAGGCCCTCGCCCACGCGGCGCACCACGAAGTGGCTCACGGGGCGGCGAGCCCGCGCGGAGCCGCGCGTGTCGAGGCGCCGCGCGACGTAGAGCGCGCGGACGGTCACACGATCGCCGGTGGTGACCCACGGGTCGAACGCCGGCGTCTGCATCGGAGATCCGATCTACGTCCGGCCCCGGCAGGTCGCAACGGGACCTCGCGTCATGTTCACGGAAAGAGCCGGGCGCGCCATCGCTCGGCGACCTCGGCTCGCGCTCGGTCGCTGCGGCGCGCGTCGAGCAGCACGCGCGCCTCCTCGTGGAGTCGCACCGCATGCCAGGCGCCCTCGCGCTCGTGCTCGATGAAGACGTCGAAGGCCGACGAGGCCGGCTCGACGTCGAAGCGGTAGTTGCGCAGGCCGAGCTCGTCGAGGATCTGCTCGGTCGCCGCGCGAGCCCCGAGGAGCGCGTCGGGCGAGAGCGTGAGTTCGCCATCCATGCCGAGCTGTCCGGCAACCCGCGTGCCGCGGCACGTGACGTGCTCGTCGGATCGAGCATGACGTCCATACTTCGGGAGCGGAGCCCGTGGATCGCGCTGCGAGCCGCGGCGCTCGCGTCGGCGTTGGTCGTCCCGGTGAGCGCGAGCGCGCAGGCCGGAGGCGATCGGGCGGTCTTCTTCGAGGGCCCGGTAGTGCTCGGCCCGCAGGACCGCGTGGGCTCGCTCGTCACGTTCGAGGGGCCCACTCGAGTCGATGGCGTGGTGACCGGCAACGTCGTCGCGCTCGGTGGAGACGTCGGCGTGACGGGGCGGGTCGGCGGCGATGTGGTGGCGCTCAGCGGCAACGTGGCGCTCGCGCCGAGCGCGCGCGTCGGCGGCGACGTGAGGGCGGCCGAGGGCACGTCGGTCGCCGAGGGCGCGGTGGTGCGCGGCACGATCGGCACGCTCGAGGCGGGGCGCGCCGAGGTCGTCCCCGGGATCCTCGGGTGGCTCGTCAGCTGGCTCTTGATGACCCTCGCGGTCGGGCTGCTCGCGCTCTTGCTGCACTGGCTGGTCCCGCAGCGCGCGAAAGACTCCACGTACGAGGCGGCGCGGCGCGAGCCCTGGCCCTCGCTCGGCGTCGGCGTCCTCGTCCTCTTCGGGCTGCCGATCCTCGCGGTGCTCGCGTTGATCACCGTGATCGGGATCCCGATCGGGATCGCGACCCTCTTCGCGTCGGCGGTGCTCGCGTTCACCGGGTTCGTGATCGCTGCCTTCGTGATCGGCCGCATGATCGCGGAGCGCAGCGCTCGCGCCGCCCGATGGGGCGCCCTCCTCCAGCTCATCGTGGGGCTCGCGCTCCTCTCGGGCCTCGCGCTGATCCCGGTGATCGGGACGGTGGTGTGGCTCGTCGCCGCGTCGCTCGGCGGCGGCGCCGCCGTCATGGCCGCCGTGAGGACGCAGCGACCGCGCCGCGCGCCGCGAGCTCGACGCGAGCCTGCGCCGCAGCAGCCCGAGGCGGCGCCGCCGCCCGAGCACCCGGCCCCGCTCGCGCCCTCACCCACTGGCTGACCGACCCAAGCCTGTCGAGAACCGCGGCTCGTCTCATGGAACGCCGAGGGGAGCGGCTCCACGCCAAATGGACATCGCGGACGGGGAGCGCCAACCGGACGGAGACGTCGCGCAGCGCTCGCGCCGCCCGATGGGGCGCCCTCCTCCAGCTCATCG
>JAEZBP010001082.1 GCA_023427125.1 Pseudomonadota bacterium
AGTCGGCGATCATCTCGTGGCGATCGATCGTCTTGCCCATCGAGCGGCGCTCCCGCGCGTAGCCCTCGGCCAGCCGGATCGCGGCCTCGCAGAGCCCGATGCACTCGAACCCCACGCCGAGGCGCGCGTTGTTCATCAGGGTGAGCATGTGCTTGAAGCCCTCGCCACGCTTCCCGATGAGGAACGCCGGCGTGCGCTCGAAGCTGATCTGCGCGGTGACCGAGGCGTGGTGGCCGAGCTTCTCCTCGATGCGATCGACCGTCGCGAGGCGCACGCGCTGGCCGTCGCGATCTTCGTAGGCCGGCACGAGGAACATGCTCAGGCCCGCGAGGCCCGCGAAGGGATCGCTCGGGTCCTTCGCGTCCTCGGTGCGGGCGATCACGAAGTGGTACTTCCCGTGGCCCGAGGTGATGAAGAGCTTCTGCCCGGTGACGAACCAGTTGCCGTCCGCGTCTTGCTCGCCCTTGGCGCGCAGCTGCGCCATGTCGCTCCCCGCGTCGGGCTCGGTGATGTCCATGCACCCCCAGGCCTCGCCGCTCACGATCTCGCGGATGAAGCTCTCGAAGCGGGTCTTCCGGATCTGCCCCGTCGCTCCGTCGATCTCGGTCGTGCCCTCGCGGACCGAGAAGATGAGCATCGCCATCGCCATCCCGCCGTGGAAGCCGTGGTGGGCCATGACCGAGACGTCGGCGCGGCCGAGCACCTCGCTCAGCAGGAAGTAGAGGATCAGCGGGCTGTTCATCCCGCCGAGCTCGCGCGGCACGCAGAGGCCATGGAGGCCCATCTCGTTGATGCGCTCGAAGATGCCGCGCAGCCGCTCGGGGAAGATCACCTCGCCGTCCTCGAAGCGGACGGCCTCGCGATCGATCTGCGCCGCGTGCGGCGCGACCTCGTCGGCCACGAGCTCGCCGACCAGCTCGGCGATGTCGCGGTAGAGCTCGACCGCCTCGGCGGTCGACTTCGGGCCGTCGGGCGTGCGGAAGCGGTGCTCGGTGAGCTCGACCAGCGTCTGCCAGTCGATGCCCCGATCGAAGTAGAACTGGAGATCGTCGTTGTCCTTGAAGAAGTTCCCCATGACCGACTCCTGACTCAGGCTGTCTTGGCGCGTGCGCGTGCGCGTTCGCGGCGGGTGCGGGCCGCGCCCGCGACGGCGCCGTCGTTGTAGAGGCTCGACCGAGCGACGCGGGTGAGCTCGCGGGTGAGGCGCTCCATCTCGGGCTTGCTCTTGCCGCTCGCGCTCAAGAGCACGCCGAGCGTGTCGGCGGTCGCGACGCCACCGATCACGAGGTGGATCACCTGCAGCAGGTAGGCGTGCGGATCGGCGTCGGCGCGCAGCTCGCCGTGGGCCTGGCCCTTCGTGATGTACGCGGCGATCACGTCCATCCACGGGCGCACCGCGTCGCGCAGCCGCTCGCGCATCGCCTCCGGCCGATCGAGCGTCTCGCGAAGCAGCAGGCGCGCGCGATCCGGATCGGCGACGAAGAAGCGCACCGTCTCGTCGAGCAGCGCGTCGAAGCGGTCCTCGCCGGCGGCGGCCTCGAGCAAGCGGGGCAGCGTCTCGTTCCAGTGGCTCAGGAGGTTGTCGAGCACGCTCTGGTGGAGCGCGTCCTTCGACGGGAAGTGGTAGAGGAGCGACGCCTTGCGGATGCCGACCGACTCCGCGATCGCGGCGAGCGACGTGGCGCCGACGCCCTGCGCGGCGAAGAGCCGCGTGGCCGCGTCGAGGATCTGCGTGCGGACGTCCATACGCTGCTGCGCTGCGGCTCGGAGCCCGTGCGGGTCTCCCTACCGACCGGTCGGACGCTCTCTACCACTCGGTAGGGAGCGGTGCAAGCGAGGCGGGCTATCCTTCGCCGGCTTTGAGCGCCGAGCGCAGCACCAGCGAGGCGGCCACCCAGCCGATGACCCCAGTCGATCCGGGCGAAGCGCGCGAGCGGGTGTCCTCCGATCCGCCGCCCGGTGAGACGCCGAGCAGCAGCGGCCCGCGGCGCCGGCAGGCGCTGATCGATCGCGAGGAGCACCGCTCCGAGCGCGCGCGGGTGATCACGGCCGTCGGCGTCGGCATCATCGGCTGGAACGTCTTCGGGCTCATCGACGTCGCGCGCTTCGCGTTCGGCGTCGTCCCCTCGCTGATGCCCTTCGTGATCCGCGTCGTGATGACGCTCCCGGCCATCGGCATCTGGGCGTGGCTCCGGGCCCAGAAGGACGCCTCGCCGCGCGTCGTGCGCGCCGTGGAGATCTGCGCCTTCACCTACGCGGGGACCGGCCTCGGGCTCTTCGCGATCGCCGACGGAGGCCTCGAGAGCTTCCACGTGACCGGGCTGCCGCTGGTCGTGCTCGGCCACGCGCTCTTGCTCGGCAGCGAGTGGCGTCGCGGCCTCTTGCCGATCGCGGGCCCGCTGGTGGCGCTGCCGCTCCTGCTCGCGGCGGGCGCTCGCTTCGACGCCGCGCTGGCCGCGCAGTGGGCGAGCACCGCCTCCATCGTGCGGTTCGCGGAGCACTACGCGCTCTCCATCGGCGCCGCGGTCCTCGCGCTGATCGGCGGGCACGCGGTCTCGTCGCTGCGGCGCGAGGCCCACCGCGCGCGCTCGATCGGGCGCTACGAGCTCAGGGCGAAGATCGGGACCGGCGGGATGGGCGAGGTGTGGTCGGCCTACCACCGCGCGCTGCGCCGCGACGTGGCCGTGAAGCTCATGCAGCCCCGGCTCGGGCAGAGCGACGTCGCGGCCGCGCGCTTCGAGCGCGAGGTGCGCGCGCTCGCCGAGCTCACGCACCCCTACATCGTGCGGGTGCTCGACTACGGCACCACCGAGGACGGCATCTGGTACTACGCGATGGAGCTGCTCGACGGCGAGGACCTCGGCACCGTCGTCGAGTGCGAGGGCCCGCTGGCGCACGAGCGCGCGGCCTGCGTCGTGCGTCAGGCGGCCGAGGCGCTCGCCGAGGCGCACGCGCACGGCATGGTGCACCGCGACGTGAAGCCGCAGAACCTGCTGCTGGTGCGCAGCGACGGCGGCGGCGAGTTCGTGAAGCTCATCGACTTCGGGATCGCGAAGCTCGCCGACGAGGGCGATCTCACGATGACCGGGATGGCGCTCGGCACGCCGGGCTACATGGCGCCCGAGGTCATCACCGGCGGCGAGGCCACGCCGCGCTCGGACGTCTACGCGCTCGGCGCGGTGCTCTACTATCTGCTCGCCGGGCGCGCGCCGCTCGACGCGAAGACCCCGCGCGCGCTCGTCGTCGCGCACCTCGCCGAGGAGCCGCCGCCTCCCTCCGCGCGGCTCGGCGCCCCGCTGCCCGCCGAGCTCGAGGCGGTGGTGATGCGCTGCCTCGCCAAGGACGCCTCCGCGCGCTTCGCCCACGCCGGCGAGCTGGCCGCCGCGCTCGCGCGCCTGGCGTAGTACCCTCGCCGCGATGCAGCGCACCCTGTTGTCCGCCGAGCACGAGCTCTTCCGAAAGATCGTCCGCGAGTTCTTCGATCGCGAGGTCCTGCCGAATCAGGAGCGCTGGCGGCGCGAGGGGATCGTGGATCGCGACGCGTGGCGCAAGGCCGGGCAGGCGGGCCTGCTCTGCACCTGGATGGAGGAGGAGCACGGCGGGCCGGGCGGCGACTTCCTCCACGCCGTCATCGTGATGGAGGAGGCGGCGCGCGCCTACGAGTCGGGCTTCGCGATCGGCCTCCACTCCGACATCATCGTCCCCTACCTCCACAGCTTCGGCACGCCCGCGCAGAAGGCGAAGTGGCTCCCCGGCTGCGCGTCGGGCGAGCTCGTGACGGCGATCGCGATGACCGAGCCCGGCACCGGCTCGGACCTCGCCGCCATCGCCACCACCGCGCGCCTCGAGGGCGACGAGTACGTCATCGACGGCGCCAAGACCTTCATCTCGAACGGCATCCTCTGCGATCTGTGCATCGTCGCCGCGAAGACCGGCAACGCCCCGGGCGATCCGCACCGCAGCCTCTCGCTCTTCGTCGTCGAGGCCGACCGGCCCGGCTTCGTGAAGGGCAAGAAGCTCGAGAAGATGGGGATGGCCTCGCAGGACACCGCCGAGCTCTTCTTCGAGGGCTGCCGCGTCCCCAAGGAGAACCTGCTGGGCGAGGAGGGGCAGGGCTTCTTCATGCTGATGCAGAAGCTCCAGCAGGAGCGGCTCGTCGTCGCGATCGGCGCGCAGGCGAGCGCCGAGAAGGTGCTCGAGGACACCATCCGCTACACGCAGGAGCGCAAGGCTTTCGGCAAGCCGATCAGCAAGTTCCAGAACACGCAGTTCAAGCTGGTCGAGTGCGCGACCGAGATCGAGGTCGGCCGCGCGTTCCTCGACGCGCTCGTCGCGCAGCACGTGGCGGGCAAGCACCTCGTGAAGGAGTGCTCGATGGCCAAGCTCTGGCAGACGGAGATGGCGCAGCGCGTCGTCGACGCCTGCCTCCAGCTCTTCGGCGGCTACGGCTACATGCTCGAGTACCCGATCGCCCGCGCGTACATGGACGCGCGCGTGCAGCGCATCTACGCGGGCACCAACGAGATCATGAAGGTCATCGTCGCCAAGCAGATGGGGCTGTGATCCGAGTGGGCGCGCGCTTCGCGCGCGCGCGGTCCGAGCGGCGCGGCCCTCCCGGTGTACCGTGAGCGGCGGCCCGCTCCCCGAGCGCGGTGATTCTGTGCGCCGCATCCTCCCGCTCGCCGCCGCGCTGGCCGTCGTGCTCGCCTTGCCGCTCTTGCCGTGGCTGCGCTTCCTCGCCGCGGCGTGGAAGGGCGGTAGATAGACTTCCTCGAGGCTGCGCCGGCTGATGTCGGCGGCGTCATAGTCGCGCCCGCCCAGAGCCGCGCCATAGGCCGCGAAATGCTTGACGGTCGCCAGGATCGTCCCCGGCGCATTGAGGTCGGCGCCCTGGTAGCCGCGCACTTGCGCCGCGGCGAAGACCGAACCGAGATAGGGATCCTCGCCGGCCCCTTCGACGATCCGGCCCCAGCGCGGGTCCGGGGCGACGTCGACCATCGGCGAGAAGGTCCAGTGCACGCCGGCGGCATGGCTCTCCGCTGCCGCCACTCGCGCCGCCCGCTCGGAGACGGCCGGATCGAAGCTCGCCGTCATGGCGAGCGGAACCGGGAAGATCGTGCGGTAGCCGTGGATGACGTCGAGGCCGTAGAGGAGCGGGATCCCCAGCCGTGAGTCCTGCACGGCGATGCGCTGGAGGTCGCGCGTCGCCTCGGCGCCGGCGACGTTGAGCAGCGAGCCGATCTCGCCGCGGCGGACGCGGTCGCGAAGCGCGCCGTCGATGCGGCTGTTCACCGCTTTCTGGCGGCCGCCGGCGAGCTGGTTGAGCTGGCCGACCTTCTCGGCGATCGTCATCCGAGACAGCAGGCTCTCGACCCGCTCGGAACGCGGCGCCGGCTGCGCCTGGGCGGTCACGGCGAGGCAGAACGCCGCCGACAGCGCTGTCATCCACCTGCCGATCACGCCCGCCTCCCCATTGTCGCCTGCGAATTCCGGATACAGCGCGGGGCGGCTTTGCGCCGTTACTCCCGCGTCCCGATCTTTAGAACCGAAGAATCGGCCGAGGGCAAGGGGCGCCGATGGCGGTGCCGCTTTCGGCTGGGTTCAGTCGGCCCAGGCGGCGTCCTCGAGATGGAGCTCGGCCGCGACATTGCCGCCATATTCGTCGCGGCGCACCCGCCCGGCCAGCCACAGCTTGCGATGCGGCGGCGCCGCGAGCAGCGCTTCGCCGAGCGGGCCGTAGGCCATCCGGAAGGCGATCGCCTTGACCCGGCGTCCGTCGTCGCCGGCCGCGATCACCCGCAAATGGCCGCTGCCGACCACGTCGGCCTTGACGATCGCCACCGGCCCGGCGGCGACCCGCGGTGCGGGCCAGCCGGCGCCATAGGGGCCGCCGCTGTCGAGGGCGTCGCACAGATCGGGGCAGAGCCCGCGCGGAGCGACCAGGGCATCGAGGGTGAGCGCACGGTCGTCACGGCTGCGGGCCACGTCCTCGGCCAGCCGCGCGTCCAGGAAATCGGCCACCGCCTCGACCTTGCCGGGGGCGACGGTCAATCCGGCCGCCATGGCGTGGCCGCCGCCGGCGACGAGCAGGCCCTCGTCCTTGGCCGCCAGCACGGCGGCGCCGAGGTCGACTCCGGAGATGGAGCGGCCCGAGCCCTTGCCGACGCCATCGCCGTCCAATGCGATGACGATGGCGGGCTTGTGCAGCTTTTCCTTGAGACGTCCGGCGACGATCCCGATCACGCCGGGATGCCAGCCTTGGCCGGCGACGGTGACCACGGCGCGATTGCCCTGCGCGGCGCAGAGCGCCTCCGCCGCCTCGCAGACCGCCGCCTCGATCGCCCGGCGCTCCTCGTTGAGCCGGTCGAGCTCGGCCGCGATCGCCTCGGCCTCGCCCGGATCCTCGGTGGTCAGCAGCCGGACGCCGAGATCGGACTTGCCGACCCGGCCGCCGGCATTGATG
>JAEZBP010001110.1 GCA_023427125.1 Pseudomonadota bacterium
GGAGCAGTCATGGCGGGCGCGCGCAGGCTGCGCGCGCGCCGTGCCCCCTCTCTCATGAAACCCCCGTCGACCCATACCCACGGAGGCGGGCCGGGGCCGCTCGCCGCGCCGACTTCAGGGAGGCCGCGCGCAGCGTGCTCCGTGCCGGACGATCTGCTGTTTGATCGTTCGGTGCGGAGCACGCCCTGCCGACTCTGGTCGGAGGCGCGGCGAGCGGCCCCGGCCCGCCGGACCAGCATGCGCGGCAGCCCAATCGCGCGACCCCAACGCCCCCCAAGAAGCGGAGCGAGGAGAAGGGAGAGGGGATCAGGCCATCGAGCGCAGCACGTACTGCAGGATGCCGCCGTGCAGCAGGTACTCGACCTCCTGCGGCGTGTCGATCCGCGCCTTGACCTCGAAGCGCTTGCCGTCCGCCTGCACCGTCAGCCGCTTGCCCGGCGTGAGACCCGACGCGATCCCCGTGATGGCGAAGCTCTCCTCGCCGCTCAGACCGTGGCTCGCCGCGCTCTCGCCCTCCAGGAACTCGAGCGGCAAGATGCCCATCCCGATCAGGTTGCTGCGGTGGATGCGCTCGTAGCTCTGCGCGATCACCGCCTTCACCCCGAGCAAGAGCGTGCCCTTCGCCGCCCAGTCGCGGCTCGAGCCCGTGCCGTACTCCGCGCCCGCGATCACGATCAGCGGCACGCCCTCCGCCTGGTACTTCACCGACGCGTCGTAGATCGACATCCCCTCCCCGTCCGGCAGGTGCCGCGTCACGCCGCCCTCGGTGCCCGGCGCCAGCAGGTTGCGCAGCCGGATGTTCGCGAACGTGCCGCGCACCATCACCTCGTGGTTGCCGCGGCGGCTGCCGTACGAGTTGAAGTCGCGCGGGCCGACCCCGTTCGCCTGCAGGTACTTGCCCGCCGGGCTGTCCGCCTTGATCGAGCCGGCCGGCGAGATGTGATCGGTCGTCACCGAGTCGCCGAGCAGCGCGAGCACCCGCGCGCCCGTGATGTCCGCCGGCGCCGGCGGCGCGCCCTTCGTCAGCCCCTCGAAGAAGCTCGGCTTGCGGATGTACGTCGAGCTCTCCTCCCACGAGAAGGTGCTGCCCGACGGCGCCGCCGTCTCCTGCCACTCGACCGGGCCCTCGAAGACCTTGCCGTAGCGCTCCGCGAACTGCTCCTTCTTCACCGCCTGCCGGATGGCGCTCGTGACCTCCTCGGTGCTCGGCCAGATGTCGCGCAGGAAGACGTCCTTGCCGTCCTTGCCCTGGCCGATCGGCTCCTTCTCGAAGTCGATGTCGAGCGTGCCGGCGAGCGCGTACGCCACGACGAGCGGCGGCGACGCGAGGTAGTTCGCGCGGGTCTGCGGGCTGATGCGGCCCTCGAAGTTACGGTTGCCGCTGAGCACCGAGCAGACGACCAGATCGGCGTCGGAGACCGCCTTGCTGATCGGCGGCTCGAGCGGGCCCGAGTTGCCGATGCAGGTGGTGCACCCGTAGCCGACGAGGTGGAAGCGCAGCTTCTCGAGGTCGTCCATCAGGCCGGCCGCGTTCATGTACTCGGTCACGACCTGCGAGCCGGGCGCGAAGCTCGTCTTCACCCACGGCTTGACCATGAGGCCCTTCTCGACCGCCTTCTTCGCCAAGAGGCCCGCGCCGAGCATCACGCTCGGGTTCGAGGTGTTCGTGCAGCTCGTGATCGCCGCGATCACCACCGCCCCGTGGCCGAGCTCGAGCTCGCCGCGATCGAGCGAGACGTGCACGCTCTTCGTGATCGCCTTCTGCGCCTTCTCCTCGAGCGTGCTCGGCGCCGCCAGCGCGTCGCCCATGTACGCGCTCGCGGCCTGCTCGAGGCCCTCGACCTTGGGCGCCAGCGCTCCGACCAGCGTGCGGCGCCAGCCGCGCTTCGCGTCGGTGAGCGCCACCCGATCCTGCGGGCGCTTGGGGCCCGCGATCGACGGAACCACCGTGCTCAAGTCCAGCTCGAGCGTGGCGGTGAAGCGCGGCTCGGGGCTCTCGGCGGTGTGGAAGAGGCCCTGCTCCTTGAGGTAGCGCTCGGTCAGCTCGACCTGCGCCTCGTCGCGGTTCGAGAAGCGCATGTACGCGAGCGACTCGGCGTCCACCGGGAAGAAGCCCATCGTCGCGCCGTACTCGGGCGCCATGTTCGCGATGGTCGCGCGATCGGGCAACGACAGCGCCGCGATGCCGTCGCCGAAGAACTCGACGAACTTCCCGACGACGCCGTGCGAGCGGAGCAGCTGGGTGACGGTGAGCACGAGATCGGTCGCCGTCGCGCCCGCGGGGAGCTTGCCCTTGAGGCGGAAGCCGACGACCTGCGGGAGCAGCATCGCGACCGGCTGGCCGAGCATCGCGGCCTCGGCCTCGATGCCGCCGACGCCCCAGCCGAGCACGCCGATGCCGTTGATCATCGTGGTGTGCGAGTCGGTGCCGACGAGCGTGTCGGGGTAGGCGACGGTGCGGCCGTTCACGTCGGCGCTGAAGACGACCTTCGCGAGGTACTCGAGGTTCACCTGGTGGACGATGCCGGTGCCGGGCGGGACGACGCGCATCCCCTCGAACGCGCCCTGCCCCCACTTCAGGAAGCGGTAGCGCTCGCGGTTGCGCTCGAACTCGACGCGGACGTTCTCCTCGAAGGAGCGCAGGCTGCCGAAGCTGTCGACCTGCACCGAGTGATCGATGACCAGATCGACCGGCTGGAGCGGGTTGATGCGGGTCGGGTCGCCGCCCATCGCGACGAACGCCTCGCGCATCGCGGCGAGGTCGACGACCGCCGGGACGCCGGTGAAGTCCTGGAGGAGCACGCGAGCGGGCCGGAACGCGATCTCCTGGGTCGGCACCGCGTGCGGATCCCACTTGGCGACCGCGAGGATGTCCTCCTTCTTGATCGAGACGCCGTCCTCGTAGCGCAGCAGGTTCTCGAGGAGGATCCGGATCGAGTACGGCAGGGTGTGCACGTCGGCGACGCCGGCCTTGGCCAGCGCGTCGAGGCGGAAGATGTCGATCTCGCGTCCCCCGACGTTCAGGGTGGCGCGCGCTCCAAAGCTGTCCTTCGCGGTCGTCATGGGGCCGGTCCTACCACGAGACGCGACGCCCCTCCATGCGATCGCGAGACGCGCGAAGCGCGAGACGCGCGAAGCGCGTGTTCTCCCTTGCCCTTGCCCTTGCCCCTGCCCCTGCCCGGTTGGGCGAGAGGCACGGGCACGGGCACGGGCACGGGCACGGGCACGGGGGGTTCGGGGCGCTTGGTTTCCTCCCCCGCCGCACCCAAGCTCCGGGCCCATGAGCGCGCTGCCGCCCGGGCCCCGGTGGATGATCCCGGCCACCTTCGAGCTGATCCGCGATCCCGTCGCGACGCTGCGCGCGCTGCGTGCCCGCTACGGCGATCTGGTCACGTTCCCGTCGCCCAACGGCCGCATCGTCCTCGCGATGACGCCGGCGCTGGCCAAGCCGATCCTCACCGCGCCGGCCGACCTCTACGCGCCGTGGGCGGTGCAGACCCTGCCGGGCCTCATCGGCCCGCGCTCGCTGCTCGTCACCGAGGGCGAGATCCACAAGAAGGATCGCAAGCTCCTCACCCCGCCCTTCCACGGCGCGCGGATGCGCGCCTACGGCGGAGGCGATGCGCGAGCTCGCGCGGCGGAGGCTCGAGGCCGCCCTGGTGCCGGGCGCGACCGTGCGGATGCAGGACGTGACGACCGAGTCCCCGCCGGCGTCGGGGTGGGCGTCGCGATGGCGGTCATACACTCGGATCCTGACCTCTACCCCGCCCCGCACGCGTTCCGCCCCGAGCGCTTCCTCGAGCGCCGCTACGGCGCGTTCGAGCACCTGCCCTTCGGAGGCGGCCACCGCCGCTGCATCGGCGCCGCGTCCGCCGAGTACGAGCTGCGCATCGCGCTGGCGGTCATCGCCTCGGGCTGGGATCTCGCTGGTGCACCCCGACGAGCGGGCCAAGCGGCGCAACATCGTGCTCGGGCCCGCCCACGGCGTGCCGGTCCGTGTCCTCGCGCGCCGCGCCGCGGCTCGCCGCGCCTTCGAGCAGGACCGACGCGCGCTGGATTGAACCGCCAAGGCGCCAAGGCGCCAAGAGGTTTGGAACGACGCAGCGCTGCCGTCTGATCTCCCTTGGCGACTTGGCGTCTTGGCGGTTTCAAATCCCACCGCAACCCGACTTTGGTCAGGAGCCGAATCGATGGCAGATGGACCTCGCGGCGCACGCTGATATCCTCGCGCGCCCATGGCCACCGAGACGCCCCTCGAGACCACGCCCGAGCGCGCGAGCGACGAGCCGATC
>JAEZBP010001160.1 GCA_023427125.1 Pseudomonadota bacterium
GACGTGGTCATCGTCGGCTCCTACGTGCCGGACGGCGTGATGGTGGCCGAGTGGGTGCTCGAGCACGCGCGGGGGCTCCGCGCCTTCTACGACATCGACACGCCGGTCACGCTGCAGAAGCTCGCGCGCGGCGACTTCGAGTACCTCACGCCGGGTCTCGTGCCGCGCTTCGACCTCTATCTCTCGTTCACCGGTGGGCCGACGCTCGATCGCATTCAAGAGGTGCTCGGCTCGCCCGCCGCCCGGCACCTGCCCTGCGGCGTCGATCCCGAGCGCTACCACCCCGTCGACGTCGAGCGCCGCTACGATCTCGGCTACCTCGGCACCGATAGCGTCGATCGCCGCGCGCCGCTCGATCGGCTCCTCCTCGAGCCCGCGCGAGAGCTCCCGGAGCGGCGCTTCTTGGTGGGCGGTCCCTCGCACCCCGACGGCGACTGGCCGCCCAACGTAGAGCGCATCTTCCACGTCTCGCCGCCCGAGCATCCGCGCTTCTACTGTGCGCAGCGGCTCACCCTGAACATCACCCGCGGCGACATGCTCCGCGCGGGCTACTCGCCGAGCGTCCGCCTCTTCGAGGCCGCCGCGTGCGGTGTGCCCGTCGTCACCGACGACTGGGAGGGTGTCGATCGCTACTTCGCGCCGGGGAGCGAGATCCTCGTCGCGCGCACCTCGCATGACGTCATCGAGATGCTCGAGGAGCGCTCGGACGCCGAGCTCCGGGAGATCGGCGCACGCGCGCGCCGCCGCGCGCTCGCCTCCCACACCGCCGCGGCGCGGGTAGAGGAGCTCCTCGGCTACGTCCGTGAGCGGCAGGCCCTCCGTCGCGCCGCCGAGTGAGGGACCATGAGCGAGACGCAGCGCACTCGAGAGGAGGTCCGGCGGCTCGGCCCCTGGTTCCACAACCTCCACCTCCCCGGCGGGATCCAGACCTGCCAGGACCACGTCCTCGGCGACTTCCCCTCGTTCAAGTGGCGTGCCCTCGCGCCGCACCTGCCCGCCGAGCTCGAGGGCTGGACCGTGCTCGACATCGGCTGCAACGCGGGCTTCTACAGCTTCGAGCTCGCCAAGCGCGGCGCGCGCGTGACAGGCATCGACGTCGACGATCACTACCTCGCCCAGGCGCGGTGGGCCGCGGGTCGGCTCGGCCTCGCCGATCGGGTCACGTTCCGGCGCGCTCAGGTCTATGCACTCTCACGCGACACGCGCCGCTGGGATCTCGTGATCTTCATGGGCGTCTTCTATCACCTGCGCTATCCGCTGCTGGCGCTCGACGCGGTAGCGCGCTGCGTCGAGCGGATGATGGTCTTCCAGACCCTCTCGATGCCCGGCGCCGAGATCGAGGCCGCCACCGAGGATCTGGGGCTCGATGAGCGCGAGCGCCTGCACGCGCGCGGCTGGCCGAAGATGGCCTTCCTCGAGCACCGCCTCGCCGGCGACAAGACCAATTGGTGGGCGCCGAACCGCGCGGGGGTGGAGGCGATGCTGCGCTCGACCGGGATGTCGATCATCGGTCACCCGCACGACGAGACCTACCTGTGCGTGCCCGAGCGCGAGCGGGGCGAGTCGTTCTGGAGCTGGGACGAGAGCGAGTACCGGGCGGCGATCGGCGCTGATCCCGGCGCGTCGTCGGAGGGGGAGCTCCCATGAAGGTCTGCATGATCGGCACCGGTTACGTGGGCTTGGTCACCGGCGCCGGCCTGGCGGAGCTCGGCAACCGCGTGGTGTGCGCGGACGTGGACGCGGCGCGGATCGAGGCGCTCGGCCGAGGCGTCCTCCCGATCTACGAGCCGGGCCTCGACGATCTCGTCGAGCGCAACGTGCGCGAGCGGCGTCTCTCGTTCAGCGCCGACGTCGACGGCTCCATCGCGTCGGCCGAGGTCGTCTTCGTGACCGTCGGGACCCCGCCGCGATCGGACGGAGGCGCCGATCTCTCGGCCGTCGCCGACGTGGCCGAGCGGGTGCGCGCCGTCGCCACCCGCGAGCTCGTGCTCGTCCTGAAGAGCACGGTCCCGGTCGGCACCAACGCGCGCGTGCGCCGGCTGCTCGCGGTGCGCGGCGAAGTGACGCTAGACCGACCCCTGCGTGGCGCGGACTCGACACCGCTGTCGGCAGGTGTCGGGATGCCGTCACGGAGCGGAGCGACCCATGGAGGAGAGGGCGCGGCCGTACCGATTCACGTGGTCTCGAACCCCGAGTTCTTGAAGGAAGGCGACGCGGTCACCGACTTCATGCGCCCCGATCGCGTGGTGATCGGCGTCGACGAAGACGACGCCTTCGCGCGGCGGGTGATGGCGCGGCTCTATCGGCCGCTCCAGCTCGACCGGGAGCGCATCCTCTGGATGAGCCCGCCGAGCGCCGAGCTCACGAAGTACGTGGCGAACTCCATGCTCGCGCTCCGCATCTCGTTCATGAACGAGATCGCCGCTCTCTGCGAGAAGGTCGGCGCCGACGCTCACATGGTGCGCTCCGGCGTCGGCTCCGACGCGCGCATCGGCCCGAAGTTCCTCTACGCCGGCCCGGGCTACGGCGGCTCCTGCTTCGGCAAGGACGTCCAGGCGCTGATCCACACCGCGCGCGAGCACGGCCTCGAGATCGATCTCGCGTGCGCGACCCACCGCGTGAACGAGCGGCAGAAGGGCCTCCTGCTGCGCAAGCTGATGGCCCGCTTCGACGGATTCTTGCGCGGCAAGCGCGTCGCGGTGTGGGGCCTCGCGTTCAAGCCTCGCACCGACGACATCCGCGAGTCGCCGGCCCTCACGCTGATCGACTCGCTCTTGAGCGAGGGCGCCGAGGTGGTCGCGCACGATCCCCACGCGCTCGCCGCGGCCAAGGTGCGCTACGAGGATCGCGTGGCGTTCGTCGAGGACGAGTACGCCGCCTGCGAGGACGCGCACGCGCTCGTGCTGGTCACCGAGTGGACCCAGTACCGCAGCCCGGACTTCGAGCGCCTGCGAACGCTCATGCGCGCGCCGCCGCTCCTGCTCGACGGCCGCAACGTGTGGTCGCATTACGCGCTCCCGGCGCAAGGCTTCCTCTACGAGGGCATCGGCGTGAGAGGGACCTCGTGCGGATCCTGGTGACCGGCGGGGCGGCAGGAAGACGGGTAAGGCAGGAAGACGGGAAGAGAGAGGGGAGGATGCACGATCTCCCTGGACACCCAACGGCGGCGCGGGCCGCGGTGTACGATGGCGATGGTGACGCGACACATCGCATGGGCGCTCGTGATGCTCTCGGGC
>JAEZBP010001171.1 GCA_023427125.1 Pseudomonadota bacterium
CGTGCGCGAAGCGTGCGCGAAGCGCGAACGTGCGCGAAGCGTGCGCGAAGCGCGAACGTGCGCGAAGCGTGCGCGAAGCGCGAACGTGCGCGAAGCGTGCGCGAAGCGAAGCGAGCGAGCGAGCGACGCCGGGTCAGCCCGAGGAGCGCGGCTGATAGAGCCCGGGCACCGTGCGGGCGGCGATCGCCAAACGGTTCCACGCGTTGATCGTCGTCACCGCGAAAGTGAGATCGACCACCTCCTGCTCGGAGAGCACCGCGCGCACGCGATCGTAGACCGCGTCCGCGGCGTGCCCTGCCGTGATGAGCGTCAGCGCCTCCGTCCACTCGAGCGCCGCGCGCTCCCGCTCGCTGTAGTAGGGCGTCTCGCGCCACGCATCGAGCCCGAGCAGCCGCTGGTCGGTCTCGCCGAGCGCGAGCGCGTCCTTCGCGTGCATATCGATGCAGTACGCGCAGCCGTTGATCTGCGAGGCGCGCAGCTTGATCAGGTGCAGGAGCTTCGCGTCGATGCTCGAGCTCGCGAGGTAGGCCTCCAGATCGAGCATCGCCTTGTACGCACCCGGCGCGAGCTTGACGGCGTTGAACCGTGCTTTCATGAACGACTCCTCCTTGTCGATGGCGCGCGCCCTCAGGCCTCGCCGGCCCTCGCCTTCACCTTGCCCTTGAGCGCCGCCTGCGCGGCGGCGAGCCGCGCGACCGGCACGCGGAAGGGCGAGCAGCTCACGTAGTCGAGCCCCGCCGACGCGAAGAACGCGATCGAGCGCGGATCGCCGCCGTGCTCGCCGCAGATGCCGAGGTGCAGATCCGAGCGGGCCGCCCGCCCTCGCTCGACCGCCATCCGCACCAGCTGGCCCACGCCCTCCTGATCGATCGTCGAGAAGGGATCGTCCGAGACGATGCCCTGCGCCAGGTACCGAGGGAGAAAGCCCGCGACGTCGTCGCGCGAGATGCCGAGCGTGAGCTGCGTGAGATCATTGGTCCCGAACGAGAAGAACTCCGCCTCCGACGCGAGCTCGTGGGCGAGCAGCGCCGCGCGCGGCACCTCGATCATCGTGCCGACCAGGTAGTCGACGCGCAGGCCCTCTCGCGCGAAGACCTCCTCCGCCACCCGCGTGATGATCGCCTTCTGGCTCGCGAGCTCGGCGAGCTCGCCGACGAGCGGCACCATCACCTCGGGGTGCACGTCGCCGCCCGCCTTCTTCACCTCGCACGCCGCCTCGAAGATCGCGCGCGCCTGCATCTCGGTGATCTCGGGGTGCGTGATGCCGAGGCGGCAGCCGCGGTGGCCGAGCATCGGGTTCGCCTCCGCGAGCGCCATGACGCGCTGGCGGATGCGCTCGGCCGGCACGTCCATCGCGCGCGCCACCTTCGCCTGCATGTCGAGCTCCTCGGGCAGGAACTCGTGGAGCGGCGGATCGAGCAGCCGGATCGTCACCGGCAGGCCGTCCATCGCGCGGAAGATCCCGGCGAAGTCCTCGCGCTGCATCGGCAGGAGCCCCTCGAGCGCGGCGCGCCGCCCCTCGAGATCCTCGGCGAGGATCATCCGGCGCACGAGCATCACGCGGTCCGGCTCGAAGAACATGTGCTCGGTGCGCACGAGCCCGATGCCCTCCGCGCCGAGCTTGCGCGCGTTGGCGGCGTCCTTCGGCGTGTCGGCGTTGGCGCGCACGCCGAGCGTCCGGAGGCGATCGACCCAGCTCATGAAGGTCTCGAGCGGCCCCTCGACGATCGCGCCGGCGAGCGGCTCCTTGCCGAGGATCACCTCGCCGCTCGTGCCGTTGAGGCTGATCCAGTCGCCCTCCTTCACGAGGACGTCGCCGCGCCGGATGGTCTTCTGGCGCTCGTCGACGATCAGCTCGCTCGAGCCGGCGACGCAGGGCTTGCCCCAGCCGCGCGCGACGACCGCGGCGTGGCTCGTCATGCCGCCGCGCGTCGTCAGGACGCCCTCCGCCGCGTGCATGCCGGCGACGTCCTCGGGGCTCGTCTCGACGCGCACGAGGATCACCTTCTCGCCGCGCTCGCGCCAGCTGTGCGCGTCCTCGGCGTGGAAGACGACCTGCCCGACGGCGGCGCCGGGCGAGGCCGCGAGGCCCTTCGCGATCACGCGATCGGCCTTGCGATAGCTCGCCTCGTCGGCGAAGTGCGGGTGCAGGAGCTGGTCGACGTGGACCGGCTCGACGAGGTTCGCGACGGCCTCCTCGGGCGTGACCAGCCCCTCGTTCACGAGGTCGACGGCGATCTTCACCGCGGCCGCGCCGGCCCGCTTGCCGTGGCGCGTCTGGAGGAGAAAGAGCGTGCCCTCCTGCACCGTGAACTCGACGTCCTGCACGTTCTTGAAGTGGCGCTCGAGCTGCTCGGAGAGCCTCGAGAGCTCGGCGTAGACCTCGGGCATGTCGCGCTCGAGCGACGCGATCGGCGAGGGGGTGCGCACGCCCGCGACGACGTCCTCGCCCTGCGCGTCGATGAGGTACTCGCCGTAGAGCGCGTTCTCTCCGGTGGCCGGGCTCCGCGTGAAGAGGACGCCGGTGCCGGAGGTCGAGCCCATGTTCCCGTAGACCATCGCCTGCACGTTGACGGCGGTGCCGGCGAGGCCGCGGATGTGCTGGACCTGGCGGTACTTCACGGCGCGCGGGCTGTTCCACGAGCGGAAGACCGCGAGGATCGACTGCTCGAGCTGGGCCCGCGGATCGTCGGGCACCGTGCGGCCGTGGCGCTCGTAGATCGCGCGGTAGCGCCGGACGAGCTCGCGCAGCGCGCCCTCGTCGAGCTCCTGGTCGGTCTTGGCGCCGCGCTCGTGCTTGAGGGCCTCGAGCTCCCGCTCGAGCTCGCGCTTCGGGAGCTCGAGCACCACGTCGCCGAACATCTGGAGGAAGCGGCGGTAGGCGTCCCACGCGAAGCGAGGCTTGCCCGTCTCTTTGGCGAGCGCCTCGGTGATCTCCGCGTTGAGCCCGAGGTTGAGGACGGTGTCCATCATCCCGGGCATCGAGATCGCGGCGCCGGAGCGCACCGAGAGCAGGAGCGGCCGGCTCGGATCACCGAAGCGCCGGCCGAGCTGCTCCTCGACGAGCCCGAGCGCCTCGTCGATCTCGGGCTGGAGATCGCTCGGGAGCGCGCTCGCCTCGCCGACCTCTCCACAGACGGTGGTCGCGATCGTGAAGCCCGGCGGGACGGGGAGGCCGATCGCCGCCATCTCCGCGAGGTTCGCCCCCTTCCCTCCGAGGAGGTCCTTCATCTCCGCGCTGCCGTCCGTGACGGTGGCGCCAAACCGGTAGACGCGTCTCGCCAACTGCTCCTCCCTTCGCGAGCGGTACGTAGGCCCAGTCTTCGGGTGAGGCGATCCCATGGCGCCGCGTCGCACGCAAGGCTCCTGCGCACGCTCGTGTGGACGAGGCGCTCGCCTCGACGGCCGGGAAGCGCATAATGCGCGGCCTCGGGCGAGCTCGTCGCGCGAAGGGGAACCGTGAACAGGTACACGCGCGAGTCGACGCTCCACTGCCCGCGGGACGCGAGCCTGCTCCACCGGGTGAGCACGGGCGCCGGGCGATCCTTCGACTGCCCGCGCTGCCAGGGGCGCTTCCTGGATCAGGGGGAGATGTACGGCGCGCTCGGCGCGCACGCGGATCCGTCGTTCTGGGATCGGCCCGAGTGCGCGTCGGTGGTGGGCGAGTCGGCGATCGCCTGCTCGCGCTGCCACGGCCCGATGCTCCTCACCGTCCTGCGCACCGGCAGCGTCGGCCCCTATCGCGGCCACGGAGAGCAGGTCGAGATCGATCGGTGCACGCAGTGCAAGGGCATCTGGCTCGATCACGGCGAGTCGGAGCGCGTCCTCCTCATCGGCCAGCTGATGGTCGCGGCGATCGAGGCCGAGCGCGCCCGCGCCGAGGACGAGCTCGCGCAGATGGCCGATCCGGACTTCCGCACCAGCCCGCTCGGCGTCCTCGCGCACTTCCTCGCGCGGCTCACCGGCGCGAACACCTGAAGGGCTCATGGCCGCACCTTTCTCTCTCTTCGCGAGCTCGGCGCCCGGAATCGAGCCGCTCTTGTGCGCGGAGCTCGCCTCGCTCGGCATGCTCGAGCCGGAGGTGATCGCCGGCGGCGTGCGCTTCAGCGGGCACCGGCGCGCGATCTATCGCGCGAACCTCGAGAGCGGCCTCGCCTCGCACGTCCTCGTGCGGGTCGGCGCCGTCGTCGCCACCGAGCTCGGCATGCTCGAGCGCGCGCTCGGCGAGCTGCCGTGGGAGCGCTTCCTCTCGCCGGGCGTCGCGCGCAGCTTCCGCGTCACCGCCCACAAGAGCCGCCTCATCCACACCGGCGCCATCGCCGAGCGGGCGGCCCGCGCGATCGCCGCGCGCCTCGGCGACGGCCTGATCGAGCCGGACGAGGGCGGCGTGCCCGTGCACCTGCGCATGGATCACGATCGCGCGCTCAGCTCGATCGACACGAGCGGCCCGCCGCTCCACCGCCGCGGCTATCGCTTGGTGAGCGGCAAGGCGCCGCTGCGCGAGGATCTGGCGCGCGCGCTCGTCCTCGCCTCCGGCTGGGATCGCGCCTCGCCGCTGATCGATCCCTTCTGCGGCGCCGGCACGATCGGCATCGAGGCGGCGCTCCTCGCGCGCCGCATGGCGCCGGGCATGCATCGCTCCTTCGCGCTCGAGCGCACCCCGCTCTTCGACGCGGCCGACTGGCAGGCGAGCCGGGAGCGCGCGTCGTCGCAAGAGGCGCGATCGTGCCCGCGCATCGTCCTCGGCGATCGCGACGCGAGCGTGCTCGGCGCCGCGCGGGAGAACGCCGAGCGCGCCGGCGTGCTCGACGCGCTCGAGCTCGTGCACGCGAGCGTCACCGAGCTGCCCTTCGGCGACGAGCGCGCCACGGTCGTGACGAACCCGCCCTACGGCCAGCGCTTGAACGAGGGCGCCGATCTCACGCCGCTCTACCG
>JAEZBP010001202.1 GCA_023427125.1 Pseudomonadota bacterium
TCCTCGGCTCGAACGCGCGCCCCGCTTCGGCGCAGGCGTCGATCCTGCCGTGCACGGGCACGAGCACGCTGCTCGATACGAGCATCCTCGCGCTCGACGACGGCAGCCTGCAGGTGTCGCTGGCGCCGGTGTTCACGGCGGCGCGGCCGTTCCGTATCGCGGGCAGCTCGTACACCAGCATGTTCGTGAACGTGAACGGCAACGTGACGTTCGAGAGCGCGTTCGGGACGTACACGCCCTCCGCGGTGCCCGGCCTCACGCAGCCGACGCTGGCCCCGTTCTTCGCCGACGGCGATCTGCGCGACCGCGGGCTCGAGCTCAACCCCGGTAACATCCGCTACTGCACCGAGCCGGCGAACGATCGCGTGATGGTCACCTGGGAGGACACCGTCCACTACAACGCGACGGCCGGCACGACGAGCTTCACGCGGCAGAACACGTTCCAGATGGTCATCACCGCGGCGACGGTGTGCGGGACGGCCGGCGCGATCGTCGAGTTCCGCTATCAGGAGCTGGTCTGGCACGCGGGCACCGCGAGCGGCGCCGGGACCGACGGGCTCTGCACCGCGGCGACCACCGGCGTGAGCTGCTTCCCGGCGGTGGCCGGCGTGGACTACGGCGACACCGTGACCGCCGTGCAGCTCCCGGGCTCGCTCACCACCGCCGTGGCCTCGTCGCTGCTGACCACGAGCAACGTCGGCACGCCGGGCGTCTGGCGCATCGAGATCAACCCGACGTCCATCCCGAGCTGCGGCAACGGCGTCGACGACGGAGCGTGCGAGGACTGCGACGCGGGAGGCGAGTCGGCCACCTGCGACGCCGACTGCACCTTCGTGGTGTGCGGCGACGGAACGCGCAACGCGCTCGCGGGCGAGGTCTGCGACACCGGCGGCGACACCGCGACCTGCGACGATGACTGCACGCTGCCGATGTGCGGCGACGGCAACCCGAACGCCGCGGCCGGCGAGCAGTGCGACACCGGGGGCCCCTCGGCGACGTGCGACGCGGACTGCACGCTCGCGGTCTGCGGCGACGGCACGCTGAACGGCGCGGCCGGCGAGATCTGCGACGCGGGCGGCGAGACCGCCCTCTGCGACGGCGACTGCACGCCGGTGATGTGCGGCGACGGCCGGCGCAACCCGGCGGCGGGCGAGGAGTGCGATGACGGCAACAACGTGGGCGGCGACGGCTGCTCGACGAGCTGTCGGCTCGAGGCGTGCGGCAACGGCGTCGTCGACTCGGGCGAGGAGTGCGACGGCGGGGCGGCCGGGAGCGCCAGCTGCGATGTGGACTGCACCTTCGCGATGTGCGGCGACGGAACGACCAACGCGCTGGCCGGCGAGGCCTGCGACACCGCCGGCGAGAGCGCGACGTGCGATGACGACTGCAGCGCGGTCAGCTGCGGCGACGGCAACCTGAACGAAGCGATCGGCGAGCTCTGCGACGACGGCAACCTCACCGTCGGCGACGGCTGCAACGCGACCTGCCAGACGGAGGTGTGCGGCAACTCGGTGCTCGACGCGGGCGAGCTCTGCGACGAGGGCGTCGAGACCGCCACCTGCGACAGCGACTGCACCGCGCCGGAGTGCGGTGACGGAAGGCAGAACGTCTCGTTCGGCGAGAGCTGCGACGACGGCAACACCGAGCCGGGCGACGGCTGCAACGAGCTCTGCGTCAGCGAGGCGTGCGGCAACTCGATCGTCGACCGCGGCGAGGAGTGCGACGACGGAGCCGCGTCCGCCGCGTGCGACGCCGACTGCACCAACGCCATCTGCGGCGACGGGCTGCTCAACACGCTGGCCGCCGAGACCTGCGACGAGGCGGGCGAGGCGGCGGACTGCGACGACGACTGCACGGCGCCTGCGTGCGGCGACGGCAACACCAACGAGGCGGCCGGCGAGGGCTGCGACGACGGCAACACCACGAGCGGCGATGGCTGCTCGGCGAGCTGCGAGGTCGAGGCGGCGCCCGACTCGGGGATGAGCGGCGAGGACGCAGGCACCGGCCCTGACGCGGGCGTGCGGATCGACTCGGGCGTGCCGGACTTCGGTGTCGCGGGCGGCGCCTGCGGCTGCCGGGTGGGCGGCGATCGCGCGCCGATCGCGCCCTTGATGCTGGCCCTGGCGGCGCTGGCGCTCGTCATCGCGCGCCGGCGGCGCTGAGAGAGGACGTCCGATGAAGCGCACACGATGTCTCGCGTTCATCCTCGCGGCGGGGCTCGGCCTCGTCGCCCGAGGCGCCTCGGCGCAGCCCGCGCCGGTGCACCTCGATCAGTACCGGCCTGCGCCGAGCGTCGACGACGGCTTCGCGATCAGCCGCCCCGATGATCGCGGCCACCTGCTCTTCGGCGCGCGGCTCGATCTGGACTACGCGCTCAACCCGCTGGTGGTCGAGCGGCAGAGCGGGGACGCGACGAGCGAGGAGGGCTCGCTGGTCGAGCACCAGCTCGCCGCTCACCTGAACCTCTCGCTCGGGCTCCTCGATCGCCTCGTGATCTACGCGGGGCTGCCGGTGAGCCTGGTGCAGGAGGGCACGCCCTTCTACGGCCTGCCGGGTGGCGACGGCGCGGGGCTCGGCGACGTCTTCGTCGGCCTGCGCGGGCGCATCTATGGCGAGCCGGGCGATGTCTTCGCGATCGGCGCGCAGCTCACGGCGACCTTCCCGACCGCCGGTGCGGCGAACAGCGCGCAGAGCTACTCGGGCGAGCGCGGCGTGACCCTCCACCCGACGCTCCTGCTCGAGCTCCGTCCGGTGAGCGCGCTGCGCATCACGGGCAACCTCGGCGGGCGCATCCGCACCGACTCGCCGGCGCAGGTGACGCAGAACCTCACGGTCGCGCACGAGATCACCTGGGGGCTCGGCGCCACCGTCGACGCGGTCGAGGATCTGCTCAGCGTCTACCTCGAGGTCTGGGGCAGCGCGAGCTTCGAGAGCGACGCGCGCGAGGCCACGCCCTTCGAGGGGCTGGTCGGCCTCCGCGTCCAGCCGGTGCAGGGCCTCGAGCTCGGCCTCGGGGGAGGCACCGGGCTCTCGCGCGGCTACGGCACGCCCGACTTCCGCGGCGTCTTCACGATCGGCTACGCGCAGCGCCCGATCCGCGCGCCCGGCGAGGCGGCCCCGCCGCCCTCTCAGGATCGCGCTCAGGACGGCCTCCTCGACAGCGACGACCGGTGCCCGGCCGAGCCGGAGGATCGCGACGGCTTCGAGGACGAGGACGGCTGCCCCGATCCCGACAACGACGCGGACGGCGTGCTCGACGCGAACGACGGCTGCCCGATGGAGCCCGAGGACATCGACGACTTCGAGGACGCGGACGGCTGCCCCGATCCCGACAACGACGGCGACGGCGTCCTCGATCCGCGCGACAGCTGCCCGAACGAGCCGGAGGACGTCGATCAGTTCGAGGACGAAGACGGCTGCCCCGAGGAGGACAACGACCTCGACACGGTGCTCGACCCCGAGGACGAGTGCCCGAACGAGCCCGGTGATCCGGAGGCCAACGGGTGCCCTCGCGCGGTGCGCGTGGATCGCGGCACCGGACAGATCCGGATCCTCCAGCGCGTGGAGTTCGCGACCAACCGCGACGTGATCCTCCCCGCGAGCATGCCGGTCCTCCAGGAGGTGCGCGGCGTGCTCTCGGTGAACCGCGCGATCCTCGTCGTCCGGGTCGAGGGCCACACCGACGACCGCGGGCGCGACGCCGCGAACATGGAGCTGAGCGCGCGGCGGGCGCGGAGCGTCGCGCGCTGGCTCGTCGAGAACGGCATCGACGCCTCGCGGCTGCGCGCGTTCGGCTGCGGCGAGGTTCACCCGATCGAGCCCAACCGCTCGCGCATCGGCCGCCAGGCCAACCGGCGCGTGGAGTTCCACATCCTCGAGCCGGTCCCCCCGAGCGGCGCGCGCGACCTCGCCGGCTGCACCGAGATCGACGTCGAGTAGCGTTGGCATTCTTGCGCCGCGCCCGTACCCTGCGGCGCGAGGGCATCGATGGCCGAGGAAGAGCTCCCCAAGCCGGGCGACCTGGTCGGCGTTCGCTACCGCATCGAGTCGATGCTGGGCCAGGGCGGCATGGGCGCGGTGTTCGCCGCCGTGAACCAAGCGACCGGCCGCGCCGTCGCGATCAAGTGGATGTTGCCGGGGGCGGCGCGCTCGCAGGAGTCGCTCGCGCGCTTCCTCTCGGAGGCCCGCGCGACCGCGAAGATCGAGCACCCGAACGTCATCCAGATCCTCGACGTCGGTCAGGACGGCGCCTGCCCCTTCCTCGTCATGGAGCGGCTCCGTGGCACCTCGCTCGCCGACCGCCTCGAGAAGGGGGGCCGCCTCTCGGTCGCCGAGACGGTCTCGGTGATCCTCGCCGCCTGCCGCGGCGTCGCCGAGGCGCACAACGAGGGCATCCTCCACCGCGATCTGAAGCCCGACAACATCTTCCTCTGCGAGGGCAAGGACGGCTCGCCGCGCCCGCCGAAGGTGCTCGACTTCGGGATCTCGAAGCTCTACGAGGAGGGCGGCGGCGGCCCGTCGCTGACCCGCACCGGCATGGCGATGGGGACGCCGCAGTACATGTCTCCCGAGCAGCTCAGCGCGCTGCCCGACATGGACGGTCGCCTCGACGTCTACGCGATGGGCGTCGTGCTCTACGAGTGCCTCACCGGCCGGCCGCCGTACACCGCCGACGGCCTCTTCGAGCTCGTGCAGCAGATCGCGGCCGGGAACCCGACGCCGATCCGCGTGCTCTCGCCCGACGTGCCGGCGGACCTCGAGGCGATCGTCATGCGCGCGATGACGGGCAACCGCGACTATCGCTACGCGTCGATGCGCGATCTGATCGCGGCGCTCGAGCAGGTCTCGCACCGGCTCCAGTCGGGCGGACCGGCGCCGCAGATGGCCGCTTCGCACATCCCGCAGACCGCAGGCTACTCCGCGCCCCACACCGGGCCGGTCGGCGGCGGCGGGTGGGCACCGCAGGGCGGCTACGCGACGCCTCCCTCGGGCGGCGGCTACATGACGCCGCCTCAGGGCGGGTTCGGGCCGCCCGCGCAGCCGTACGGCTATCCGCCCTCGGGCAGCCAGGCGATCGCGCCGCCGACCGCGGGCTTCATCGGCGCGCAGCCGCAGCGGAGCTCGCGCCTGCCGCTGCTGGCCGGCGCCGGTTGCGTCGGGCTCTTGCTGCTCGGGCTCGGGATCGGGGGGCTCGCGCTCGTGATCAGCCGCGGCGACGACGACACTCCGAACGGCGTCGGCGGGCCCGTGACCACCGGTGACGTCTTCAACCCCGTCGGCACCCCGCTCGGCGTCGGCAATACGGGCACCGTCGGCAACACGGGCAGCACCAACTCGCGCACGCCGGTCATGGGGCTCACCTTCAGCGGCGCCTGCGCGCCGCGCTTCACCGCGCGCGTGATGGTGACCGGAGGCGACGCGCTGACCGTGGTCTCGACCGGGCTGGCCGGCATCGCCGGCTCTCTCACCCTGATGTCGCTCCCTCAAGGGACGACCAACCTCAGCTCTCAGCAGCGCATCGACACCAACACCGTGATCAACGTGATGGCCGACCGGGACATCTGGACCAACTTGACGATGGACAGCGTCGCGGTGGCCCGAGGGCGCATCCCGGATCCGATCTCCGGCAGCATCACGGTGACGGAGTTCGATCCGGAGCTCGCCCGCGCCGACATCACGTTCCAGAACGTGACGGTCCAGCACCTGCAGAACGGCAGCATCTGCACCATCAACGGGCGCATTCAGACGTTCGGCACGACCTACGGGATGTAGGCGCGCCGGGTGGTCGACCCGCTCCCGCAGCCCGGCAGCCTGATCGGCGAGCGCTATCGGATCGAGGCGCTGCTCGGGCGAGGCGGCATGGGGGCGGTGTTCGCGGCGGTCGACGAGAGGACCGGGCGCGCGGTCGCCATCAAGTGGATGCTGCCTCGCGCGCAGGGCTCCGAGGAGGCGTACGCGCGCTTCATCGGCGAGGCGCGCGCGATGGCCCGCATCGAGCACCCGAACGTGATCGCGGTCCTCGACGTCGGCCGCGAGGACGGCTTCCCGTTCCTGGTCATGGAGCGGCTGCGCGGCGAGTCGCTCGAGCAGCGCATCGAGGGCACGCGCCTCTCGGTCGCCGAGGCGCTCGATGTCGTGATCGCCGCCTGCCGGGGTGTCGCCGAGGCGCACCGCGAGCAGGTGATCCACCGCGACCTCAAGCCGGACAACATCTTCCTCTGCGAGGCCAAGGACGGAAGGCCGCGGTCGCCGAAGGTCCTCGACTTCGGCGTGGCCAAGCTGCTCGGGCGAGAGGGCGCCGAGGGGATCACCAAGAGCGGCGCCGCGCTCGGCACACCGAGCTACATGGCGCCCGAGCAGATCGGCTCGTCGCGCGACGTGGACGCGCGCGTCGACGTGTACGCGATGGGTGTGGTGCTCTATCGAGCGCTGAGCGGGCGCTTGCCCTACGAGTCGGTGAACGTCTACGAGCTCATCCTCCACATCACGCAGGGGAACGCCGCGCCGCTCCGCGCCCTCGCGCCCGACGTCCCGCCCTCGCTCGAGGCGGTGGTGCGGCTGCGTCACGAGGATGATCGCGGCGGCGAGCGTGCGGGGGTGACCGAGGGCGCCGGCGCTGGCGGCGTCGATCCTCTGCGGCCGCGGATCGAGCTCCGCTTCGGCGGCGAGTGCCCTGCACGCTTCGAGGCCCAGCTCGCCGTCACCACCACGGCCCCCTTGCTCGCCATCACGGAGATCGCCGACGGCCGGCAGGTCGGCGCGCTCATCATCGAGCCATACAGGGGCGACCCTCGCGGAACCATCCCGCTCGCGCATTACGCCTTTCTCGTGAGGCCCACGGTGACCGTGGAGGTCCGCGGGGGCTCCGAGGAGCGGTGGGTGAGCTGGGGCCCGAGGACCGATCCGGGCGATCCGGCGTCACCGGTGTCCGGCGCGCTCACGTTCCACCACTACGCGCCGGAGCGCGGGGTCATGGACGTGATCTTCCAGGACGTCGTGCTGGTGAACGAGCGCACCGGCCGCCTCTGCCACGTGGACGGTCGCGTGCAGACCTTCGGCCTCACGTGGGGCGGGACGTGAGCGCCGGCTCGACGCGCACCGCGACGCCGCTGAACGCGGCGTTGCCGCTGAGCGCGTCGATGGCCTGATCGTCGGTCAGATCGTTGATGCTCGCGCCGGCGTGCTCGGCCGCGACCCGCAGCCTCACGCCCTCTCGCGTGTGGCCGAAGCCGTGCGGGAGGCTCACGACGCCGCGCATCACGTCGCTCGTGATCTCCACCGGCACGGTGACGCTGCCGACCCGCGAGCTCACGCGCACGCGTGCGCCGCTCTCGATGGCCCGCGCGCGCGCGTCGTCGGGGTGCATCACGAGCGTGCAGCGCTCCTTGCCGCTCATCAGCCCCGCGGCGTTGTGCATCCAGGAGTTGTTGCTGCGCAGGTGCCGCCGGCCGATCAGCGCGAGCTCCCCGTCGAGGCTGATCGCGGGCTTCGCCTCCAGCGTTGCCTCGAGCCGCGCGACGTCCTCGACGATCGCCTTCGGCGCGAGCGCGATGCGATCGCGGAAGAGCCGCTCCGGGAGGCGCGGCTCGAGCGGGCCGAGATCGATCCCGTGCGGCGCCTCGCGGAGCTTGCGGAGGCTCATCCCGCGATGGGGCCCGAGCCGCAGGCCGAGATCGATCACGCCCTCGGGCCCGAGCCGGCCGAGGACTCCGTCGCGCAAGAGGCGCCGCACGCGTGCGCCGAGGCCCGGCTGCTTCCGGGCCTCGAGCCGCGTCATCAGCCCGTGGAGGATCTGCCAGTCGTGCCGAGCGCCGGGCTTCGGCGCGAAGAGCGGAGGCGAGTACTTTGCGGTGTTGCGCACCGCGAGCAGGTGGAACGCGACGTCGTAGTGCCCGCGCTCGAGCGGCCCGGTCGGCGGCAGGATCACGTGGGCGTGGCGCGTCGTCTCGTTGAGGTAGAGGTCGATGCTCACCATGAAGTCGAGCTTCGTGAGCGCCCGCTCGAGCTCGGCCCCGTTCGGCGCCGAGAGCGCCGGGTTGCCCGCGACCGTCAGGAGCGCGCGGACTCGCCCCTCGCCCTCCTCGCGGATCTCCTCGGCGAGGGTCGCCACCGGCAGCTCGCCGCCGAACTCGGGCAGGCCGCGCACCCGGCTCCTCCACCGGCCGAAGCTGCCGCGGCTGACGCCGAAGCCGCGCGGCAAGCGCAGCGCGTCGATCGCCGGGGTCGTGAACATGGCGCCGCCCTCGCGATCGAGGTTCCCGGTCACGATGTTCAGCACGTTGGTGAGCCACTGGCAGAGCGTGCCGAAGGCCTGCGTCGAGGCGCCCATGCGGGCGTAGACCACCGCGCGCTCGGCCGACGCGAGCTCCCGCGCGAGGCGGCGGATCGTGTCCGCGCCGATGCCGGCGCGCGCGGCGACGCGCTCCGGCGAGAAGCGCCTCGCGATCGCGCGGACCTCATCGAGGCCCTCGACGAGCGGCGCGAGCCGGCCGAGCCGCTCGCGCTCCTCCTCGACGATCGTGTGCAGCATCGCGAGGAGCAGGAGCGCGTCGGTGCCCGGTCGAACGAAGAGGTGCTCGTCGGCCATCGCCGCCGTCTCGGTCCGCCGCGGATCGACGACGACCACGCGGCCGCCGCGCTCCTGGATCGCGCGCAGGCGCCGCTTGATGCCGGGCGCCGTCATGAGGCTCCCGTTCGACGCGAGCGGGTTCGCGCCGATGACGAGCATGTGCTCGGTGCGATCGACGTCGGGGATCGGCAGGAGCAGCTGGTGGCCGAACATGAGGTGCGCGGCCAGCATGTGCGGGAGCTGATCGACGCTGGTGGCCGAGTAGCCGTGGCGGGTGCGGAGCGCGCGGAAGAGCATCGGCGCGAAGATCATCGCGCCGAGGTTGTGCACCGTGGGGTTGCCCGCATAGGTCGCGACCGCGTCGTTGCCGTGCTCGCGCTGGATCGCGTGGAGGCGCTCGGCCGTGAGCTCGAGCGCGTCGTCCCACTCCATCGGCTCCCAGCGCTCGCCGACCCGGAGCAGCGGACGCTCGAGGCGATCGGGATCCTCGTGCACATCGCGCAGCGCGACGGCCTTCGGGCAGAGGTAGCCGCGGCTGAAGGGGTCGTCGTCGTCGCCGCGGATCGAGGCGATCCGATCGCCGCCCTCGACGTCGACGCGGATCCCGCACATCGCCTCGCAGAGCGTGCACGTACGAAAGTGGGGCGACATGCCCGCCCAGTCTATACGCAGGCCGGGTGGGCGGCTTCTACGCCTCACGCCGCGACGGGGCGCCTCCCGATGCGGGCCCTTCCGGGCGGTCATAGGTTCGATGACGAGCGCGCATGAGCTTCGTCACCGAAACGGATCTGGCGCGGGCCCTCGTCATCGCCAAGCGCGACTTTCGGAGCTGCGGGCTCTACACGATGGCGCTCGAGCGCGTCCCGGTGCGGCTCACGCCGGAGGGCGAGGCGTACGGCTACTTCAGCGAGCGCGGCGAGATCGAGATCCCCGCGTGGTCGTGGTCGCGTGCCTTCGAGCAGCACACGGGGCGCGTCTGCGCGCTCGAGGACGTCTTGCGCCACGAGCTCGCCCACGCGCTGGCCGATCAGCACATGGTGCTCGTCGACACGCCGCGCTTCGCCGACGTCTTCGGCGCGGCCTACTGGGACGAGTGGCTCGAGGACGTGCGCTTCGATCCGCTCCACTACGTGACGGAGTACGCCACGACCGCGCCGTGCGAGGACTACGCCGAGACCGTGATGGTCTACGCGCGCAACCGCGGCCGGGTGTCGCGCTTCGCGGCGCGCCACGGCGTGATGCGCGCGTTCCGCTGGGTCGCCGACCTCGCCGGCAAGCTCGCGCCTTACCGCGCTGCGCCTCCGCCGGCGGCGCGCCCGCACAC
>JAEZBP010001205.1 GCA_023427125.1 Pseudomonadota bacterium
GCGATGGCTCGCTCAGCACGAACGGTTGGGGCCCTTCGTCCGGGCGGCGCTTGCCGTCCCCGGTGTACCGCAAGCGGGACCCGCTCCGCTCGGCGTTCGCTCGCAGGCCGAGCACGGTTGTTGCGCCTCGTGGCGCGAGCGGGTACGGCTCTCGCGCCCTCTCCGAGGAATCGTCGCGTGCGGCACCGGGTTGTGGCGCGCACATCACCACCGAGGTCCCATGCTTCGCTCGCTCCTCGCTCTCGTCGCGATCCTTTCCCTGCTCAGCGCCTGCGGAGTGCCGCCCCGCGGCGCGACCGAGCGCGCGGACCTCGACGACGAGGAGGACGACCGCATCTCCGACGAGGACGATGAGGAAGAAGAGGAAGAGGAGGGCTTCGTCGACGAGGCCATCCTCCGCGACACCGGCACGCCGCTCACGCTCGGCGAGGCGGTCGAGGTGCCCGGCACCGGCGTGACGATGCGGCCGCCCGCGGGCGCGCAGCCGCTCCCCTTCGGCGCCGGGTTCATCTCGATGCAGCACCGCGTGCAGATCTCCGTCGTGGTGGCGGTCGGCCCCGAGGGGATGCTCGATCAGGTGCGCGGCGACCCCGCGCAGCGCGAGGCCGAGGGCGAGGTCGAGGAGGTCAGCATCGGCGGCCAGGACGGACGCATGGGCCGCGATCGGGTCCGCGCGCAGCAGGCGACGCTCGAGCGCGCGTGGCTCCTCGTGCACGACGGAACCCGCGGGCTCGCGGTCGTCGCGACCTACGAGGGCGGCCGCGCGGCGCGGGTCTGGCCCGCGATGCGCGAGGCGCTCGGCAGCGTCGAGTGGAACCGCGAGGCGCAGCTCGACGCGGCGCTCGCGCTCGGCATCGAGGTCGGCGCGGTCGAGGGCCTGACGCTGAACCGCTCGACCACCGCCAACGTGGTCCTGCTCGGCCGCGGCGCGAGCTTCCCGCCCGAGCCGGGGCAGGCCGTCGTCTCGATCGCGCCGCTCCCGATGCAGCTCGCGTCCGAGCAGAGCGCGCGCGTCTGCGAGCAGATCATCGCGCGGCTGATGCCGGTGCCGACCTCCGACATCGAGCACGAGGGCGCGATCGAGAACGGCCCGCTCCCGGGCTGCGAGCGCCTCGCGACCGCCGACGCCAACGGTGAGCGCGTGGTGACCTACGCCGCGCTCATCTTCTCGAGCCAGACGCCGATCCTCGTGACCGGCAGCGTGGACGCCGACGAGCTCGCGCGCTGGCGTCCCCGCTTCAGCGCCGCCGCCCGCGCCATCCGCCCCCGCGCCGAGTAGGCGCTCTCGCTGAGCAAGGCTTGCGCGAGCGGGGCGCCCCCGGCGCTCTCGACACCGCGAAACGCCCACGATCTCTCGGCACGGCGGGTGTAGGCTGGGCCGCCCGTGACTCGACGAAGAGCGTACACGACCGAGATCCGCGTCCTCCTCTGTCAGACCTGCGGCGCGCCGCTCGAGATCGCGCCGCAGGGCGGCGTCATCGCGTGCAGCTACTGCCGCGCGCAGAACCAGATCGCCAAGCGGCCGAGCGCCATCGTCGCGCCACCGTCGATGCCGATCGACGAGAACGAGCGGATGCGGCGCCTCCGCATGCAGGACGGCCGGCCCTTCGTGCCGCCTCCCTCGCTCCAGCCGCTGATGGGCCCCGGCGGCTTTCACCCGGCGAAGGTCGACGAGGCCTTCCACATCTACCAGGCGACGCGCCGCGAGGTGCAGGCGACCTCGAGCCCCGACGCGGCCGAGCGGCTCTTCGCGCTGACGCTCCTCGCCAACAACCACCTCGGCACGACCGGCGACGACGCGCGCCGCCGCGCGTTCCTCGAGACCACGCTCGACACCGTGACGCTGCCGCGGCACGTGCAGGTGCTGAGCTGCCTGCTCGCGAGCGCCTCGGCGAAGGAGGGCGACGTCGCGAGCGCCGAGCAGTGGCTCCTGCCCTGCAACCCGCGCTCGGACGACATCGACGCCGACTCCGCCTTCCGCGTGGCGCGCGCCTTCGTCGACACGGTCCGGGGCGACCTCCAGGCCGTCCTCCACTGCCTCGGCGCGCACGACGACGCCTACCCGATCGCCGACACCTGGGATCCGACCGCCGCGATCCTCCGGGCGAACGCGCTCGAGCGCCTCGGCGATGTGCAAGGCGCGGTCTCCGCGCTGCGCGCCCGCATGAGCAAGGAGAGCCAGAGCGGCCGCGCGACGATGGAGGCGATCCTCCGGAACCACCCGCAGCTCGCGCTCTGCAGCCAGAGCTTCCCGATCGCGATCCAGGGCCACGCGCAGGTCGCGGCCCAGCAGGTCCACGCGGCGAGCGGCGGCTCGATCGGCTCGGTCTTCTACTTCGTGGGCCTCGGCATCATCGCGATCGGCGTGGTGCTCGCGCTCGGGCTCGGCGCCGCGATCGGCTTCGCGGGGGCGGCGACCGGCGACTCGGAGGCCCTCTTCGGAGGCGTCTTCTCGGCGGTCATCACGCTCGTCTGCACCGTCCCGCTCGGCAGCATCTTCGCCTTCATCGGGCGCGGCCTGCGCAACAAGGGCAAGCGCGCGGCCTGGCTGCGCATGCACGGCATCCCGCTCGCGGGCCGGGTGCGCGGGATGCGCGGGACCGGCATGTTGATCAACGACGTGCCGATGATGCGCGTCGAGATCGAGATCGTTCACCCGAGCGCCGGCCCGAGCGTCGCGAGCTTCGATCGCCTCCTCGACGGCACGCTGCGCGGCCTCGCCCCCGGCGCCACGGTGCCGGTCCGCGTCCACCCCGAGAACCCGCGCGAGATCATCCTCGAGGCCGAGTAAGCGCGCGCGAGGAAGAGCGCGCGCTTCCCCCTGCCCATGCCCGCAGTCGGGCCCGCGGCACAGGTGGGCGGCAGGGCACGGGCAAGGGCAAGGGCAAGGGCAAGGGCCAAGCACTCTCCCCGCGCCGGAGCGCGTATGCTCGGCCGCCCATGAGCGATCACGCCTCTCTCGACGGCAGCCTCTTCGGCCCCGGCCAGCCTTGCTTCGGGTGCGCGCCCGATCATCCGTTCGGCTTTCGCCTCGCGTTCGTGCGCGAGGGCGACGACATCGTCACGCGCTTCACCCCGAGCGATCGCTACCAGGGCCCGCCCGGCATCATGCACGGCGGCCTCGTCATGGCGCTCGCCGACGAGCTCGGCGCGTGGGCGCTGATCGGCCTGCTCGGGAAATTCGGCTTCACCGCGCAGATGAGCGGCAAGCTCCACCGGCCGGCGCGCATCGGCGTCGAGCTCGAGGGCCGCGCCCGCATCAAGAAGCCCGGCACCCGCATCGTCGAGGTCGAGGTCACGCTCGCGCAGGAGGGCACGACGACCTACACGGGCGAGCTGCGCTTCGTGCTCCTCGACGAGAAGGGCGCCGAGCGCATGCTCGGCGGCCCGCTCCCCGAGGCGTGGAAGCGCTTCAGCCGCTGAGCTGGCTTTGCGCGCGCGGTGTTGGCTGGGCGCGCGCTTCGCGAGCGCGCGGGCCGAGCTACGCGGCACCGACCAGCGGGCGCTCCCCATCCCCGATGTCCAGTCAGCCGGAACCGCTCCGCTCGGCGTTGGCTGTGCGCTTCGCGAGCGCGCGGGCCGAGCTACGCGGCACTCCTGACCGCTGGCGCTCCCCATGCCCGGTGTCCAGTCAGCCGGAACCGCGCGCTTCGGAGACAGGATGCGCGAGTCTCCCCACCGCTCGCCCTGAGCGAGGTCGAGCTGAAGGCTCGATCGTCGTCGAAGGGCGACTCGGCCGGCGGCGTGCTTCGACTACGGCATCGCCTTCGGCGATGGCTCGCTCAGCACGAACGGGGTGGCGCGTGCGCCGCCGAATGCGTTCGGTGATTGGCTACGGCGCGGGCGCGATGGCGACGCTGCAGGTGGCGGCGTTGTCGGGGTCGTAGGCGCCGTAGAAGACGTCGATCGATCCGCTCGCCGGGCAGGTGACCGTCGTGCGCGGGCAGCAGGCGCCCGGGTTGCTCATGCGGCAGCGGCCGGCGGCGCAGCCGGCGTCGTCGTTCTGGTCGAGCGCGTCGGGCGCCTCGCAGGAGGGGCTCGCGCTGTCGCAGACCCGCATGAAGGGATCGCCGGTGCACGCGCCGAGGCCGCACTGCGACGAGCAGCCGACGTAGAGCTCCGCGCCCGGCGTGCAGGGGTGGGTGCCCTCGAGGGTGAGCCCGCAGCTCCGGTCGGCGCTGCTCTCGGTGCCGCTCGGGCAGGGCGCGGTGACGTCGGCCTCGCCCGGGATCACCACCGTGACCTCGGCGCGGTTGTTCGTGTAGTCCGACTCGAGGAGGACGCCGTCGTAGTTGAGCTCGATGCGCAGCGTGTAGGTCCCGGGCGCGACGTCGGTCACGTCGACCCACTGGCAGTCGAGGTGGCTGCCGTAGACGTCCTGCCAGCCCGACTGGATGCCCTGAAAGCGGCAGGTCGCGACGGGGTAGACGGCGCCCGTGTCGTCGGTGCCGGGGTACTGGTAGTAGTCGATCAAGCAGAACGCCTGCTTGTGCCCGCGGGCCACCACCGCGCCGCTCGCGTCGTGCAGCGAGTAGCGCGCGTAGCTGTTGAAGTGGTTGTGGTCGTGGCACGACGAGTACTCGAAGAGCTCCGGCGAGTCGTCCGGATCGCCGAGGTAGAGATCGACCTCGCCGGTGTTCGGCGTCCAGGTGTCGAAGCGCAAGAGCCGCCGCAGCCCGGGCGCCTCGACGCAGCCCTCGACGATCGCGCAGTCGTCGGCGGCGAAGCGCTCCCACCCGACCGTGTACCGCGCGCCGTCGTCGGGGTGGACGATGCGCGAGGTGTCGACCCAGATGTCGGCCGCCGGACACTCGCCGCTCTCGTCGCGCGGCATGCAGCGGAAAACGCCGGTGGCCTCGGTCCGCCGATCCGCGCCGAGCGTCGCGCGCGGCACGCAGCAGTCGCTCGGCGGGCACGCCGGATCGCACTCGCTCGCCCAGTCGCCGTCGCACTCGACGCCGCCGAGCGGATCGCACTCGGTCGCCGGCGGCCGATCGGGCCCGCCGTCGCTCGTGCTCATCATGCCCGCGTCGGTCCCTCCGTCCGCGCCGCCGTCGGGGAGCGGCGCCGGCCCGGCGTCGGTGCCCGCATCCATGCGGCCGGCGTCCACCGCCGCGTCCGGGATCGCGCTCGAGCCATCGCAGCCGAGCGCGAGCATGACCAGCGCGGAGACCGACCACATCGAGAGGCGTCGCATCGGCGGCAGTGTGCACCCGAAGCGAGCAGCGAAGGAAGGTCCCCACCGTGGGCTCGCGGGCACCACGCGAGGTCCTGTCCGGTCGGCGCTTACCGTCTTGGGTCTCCAGCCGAGGAGCAACGGTCCGCGCTCGGGCGCAGCAGGCTCGCCGGCCGCGCTCGTCGGGCGGCGCCGGCGCTCGCGCTCAGCGTTGCTCCTTCTGCAACCGCTCGAGCTCCTCGCGCACCTTCGCGAGCTCGGCCTCGGCGCGCGCCGCGCGCTCGGCCTCGGCGTCCCGCTCGGCGGAGACCTCCTGCAGCATGCCCTCGAGGCGCTCGGCCAGCTCTCGCGGCGCGAGCAGCTCCGCGTTGGCGTGAAAGAAGCGCAGGCGCCCGTCCTGGATCGCGAGATCGAGGCCGAGGACCTCGCTCGGGTAGAGCCCACCCTGCCCAACGATCCGCGCGTACGTGCGATCGTCGGGGTGGGCGAGGCGGTACGCGAGCAGCTGCTGGCGGGCCCGGTCGTAGATGAAGTACTCCGGGATGCCGAGCCGGGCATAGCGCGCGACGTTGATCTCGGCGTCCTTCTTCCGATCTCCTCCGACGTGGACCTCGAGCACCCAGTCGAGGCCCTTGCCCTCGGCGCTCACGACCCACTTCATCCGCTCGTGCACCGGCACCTCGCGCACGGCCAGCACGTCGGGGGCGAAGCGCGCCTCTCCCGGGTAGTAGGTCGTGAGCTCGGCGGCCACGTAGACCGACTTGCCGCGCCGCCGATACCACTCGCGCAAGGTGGCGCGCGCGTCGTTCTTGGCCTCGTAGTGCCGATCTCCCTCGGGAGGCGACATCTCGGCGTCGCTCATCGCGGCCGGCAGCGCCTCGACGACGGCGGCCCGCGCCGCCTCCGAGAGGCGATCCCACTCCGCTTGGGTCGGTGCCCGCGGGGCGCAATCCCCCGCTGCTGCCGCGTCGCGCTCCACGCGCGGAGTATCGCACGGGTGACGGGCGCGGACACCGCCCCGATCCAGGAGCGCCGCGACGGTCGGCCGGCCGCCAGAGGTTGAACCGCCGACCAAACGCGGCGGAAAACCGACCTTTGGCCTATTCCCCATTTCATGGAACGCGTCGATGGTGGCCTCGGGCGCCACTCGCGAGCATGGAAGGCGTGCGAGGCCACCTCGGACGCCCCTGGCGTTTGAGGAGGCCGTCTCGGGC
>JAEZBP010001233.1 GCA_023427125.1 Pseudomonadota bacterium
AGGTAGAGCAGGCGCGCCGCCCCGAAGCGGGGGACCTCCGCCCAGTCGAGCGCGCCGACGTCGACGCCGGGCGCCACGACCTCGACGCGGGCCGAGGGCGCGCGCGCCGCGAGCGCGGTACGCGCGGCCTTGGTCGGCACGATCACCCGATCGGCGGCGGCCAGGGTGTCCTCGTGGGCCTCCAGCCAGAGCTCGAGCTCGTCGGGATCGGGACCGGGGAACGTCGCGATCTCGTAGACCAGGGTGAAGCCCCGCCGGCGCGCCGCCGCGGCGATGCCGGCCCAGGGATCGAAGACGTGGACCACGTCGTAGGGCTCCGCCTCGATCTGGCGGCCGACCGCCCGCGTGTAGAGCTCGCGCTGATGGGCCAGCGTCGCCGCGCCCATCGGCACGCGGAACATCCGCGCTTCCCCCATGCGCTTGATGTGGGAGAGCTCCTCGGTCTTGACCGTCACGAGGTCGAGCTCGGCGCGGAGCGCGTCCACCATGCTCAGCATCGCCGCGCTGTGCGGGCTCGACCCCGGCACGGCGGCGAACGCCGTGGCGAGCACTCGGATCCGCGCGCTCATGGGGAGAAGCTATCACGGCACGCTCGCCTCACCTCGTACGTCTTCTCCCTTGCGCGGGCGGGACCGCCGGGTCTACAACGTGGCGGTACTGGCGTAACATCGGAGGGCTCCCGTGAAGGAACTGGCTCGTTTTCTCCTGCAGAACGCACAAATCGACTTCTCGGGCGAGGTCAGCATCGACCAGGTTCGACAGTTCCTCCGCGACGACGACAGCCGTGAGGCCCGCGCCCTCCTGTCGAAGCTCATCGAGGACAAGGGCGTCGACGACATGCTGGTGACGGTCGCCGACTGCCTCAAGGAGTACATCCCGACCGGCGTCTCCGAGGACGTGATCCGAGGCCAGCTCAGCACGTACAGCGAGTCCTGACGCACCCCCGCCGATTCGATCCCCGGGTCGAGCCCGCGCGCCTCGCGCGCGGCCCGCTCGGGGGCGGACGGAGGCGCCGCTCGCCGCGCGCAACTCATTGATGTTCAACCGGAAATCGGCAATTGAGCGCGGCTTGACTTCGATTCCAGCGGCTTTTATGGTGCGCCAGCTCATGACCCGCACGAAGCTCCTCTTCGTCCCGCTCTCGTTCCTGGCGCTCTTGTCGCTCGGAGCGAGCTGCAGCGGCGGACAGAGCGAGACCCACAACGGTCGGTCCGACGACGGCCCTCGGGTCGAGCGGCTCGAGCCGGTGGACACCTCGCAGCTCACGCGCGCGGAGCAGCGGGTGTGGGTCGAGCTGATCAACGATCTGCTCTCTCCCTGCGGCGAGCCCGTCAGCGTCGGGCGGTGCGTCGCGGAGGAGCGGAGCTGCCGGCGCTGCGTGCCCGCGGCGCGCTACCTCGTGCGGCTGATCGGCGAGGGCTACGAGCGCCAGGAGATCGAGGAGCACTACGCCTCGCGCTTCGGGCGCGAGCGCCCGGTGCAGATCGACATCGAGGGCGCGCCGGTGCGCGGCTCACCGATGGCGCAGATCACCGTCGTCGAGTTCAGCGACTTCGAGTGTCCCTACTGCGGCCGCGCGCACCCGGTGCTCGAGCAGGTGCTGAGCGAGTTCGAGGGGCGCGTGCGGCTCGTCTTCAAGCACTACCCGCTCTCGAGCGCCCACCCGCATGCCCTCCCGGCCGCGCGGGCGGCCGTCGCCGCCGGCAACCAAGGGAAGTTCTGGGAGATGCATGATCTCCTCTTCGAGCACCAGCGCCAGCTCGAGGACGAGGACATCGAGCGCTACGCCGCGAGCCTCGAGCTCGACATGGACCGCTTCCGCCGCGATCTCGCGGCGGCCGAGACCCAGCGGCGCATCGAGCAGGACAAGCGGGACGGAGAGCGCGCGGGCGTCGGGGGCACCCCGAGCTTCTTCGTGAACGGCCGGCCCTTCCACGAGCCGCCGAGCGCGCTCGCGGCCTACCTCCGCGAAGAGCTCGACCAGTGACCGGGACGGTGAATCGGTGCGCTCGCGCGCCGTCCGTCGTTCACTTTCCCGCTGCTCCGGAGGCATGAGACGAATGCAGAACCGCACCCGCGCGCTCTCGGCCGTCCTGGTCGTCCTCTCCCTCTCGGCCCTCACCGCGACGGCGTTCGCCCTGCGGGTCGGCGCCCGGGCTCCCGAGATCGGGCTCGCGGACACGGCCGGGCGCCAGGTGACGGTGGCGTCGCTGCGCGGCAAGGTCGTGCTCGTCGACATCTGGGCCTCGTGGTGCGTGCCCTGCGCCGCCGAGATGCCGGTGCTCGAGCGCCTCTACCGCCAGCACCGCGACGAGGGCTTCACGGTGGTCGCGGTCTCGGTCGACACCCAGCGCGGCAACATCGACGGGTTCTTCCGCCGCCACGGCGCGGTGAGCTTCCCGGTCGTGCACGACGCGTCGGGCGCGGTCGCGCGCCGCTACGGCGCGCCGGCGATGCCCTCGAGCTACCTCATCGATCGGAACGGCATCGTGCGCCACGTGCACGCGGGCTTCCGCGCCCAAGACGCCGCCGTGCTCGAGCGCGAGGTCCGCGCGCTGCTCGCCGCGCGATAGATGACCGAGCCGGCACCTGCGATCGATGACCGAGCCGGCACCCGACCGTTCGTGGGATCGATGACCGAGCCGGCACCTGTCCGGGCACCCGACCGTTCGGGCGATCGATGACCGAGCCGGCACCCGACCGTTGGTGCTGAGCGAGCCATCGCCAAAGGCGATGGCGTAGTCGGCGATGGCGTAGTCGAAGCACGCTGCGGC
>JAEZBP010001236.1 GCA_023427125.1 Pseudomonadota bacterium
CCTGCACCGCGAGCTCTACGGCGACATGCACCACAAGGTGTGCATCGAGTACTACCGCCCGCGCGGCGACCAGAAGGAGGGCTGGGACAACATCGATCTCTTCGGCTGGCTGGGCTATCCGATGCAGCTGAAGGTGAACTTCCTGTGCCGCGACTCGATCCTCGCCGCCCCGGTCGTGCTCGACGTCGCCCTCTTCACCGACCTCGCGCAGCGCGCGGGCATGTCGGGCGTCCAGGAGTGGCTCTCGTTCTACTACAAGCAGCCGATGACCGCGCCGGGCCTCTACCCCGAGAACGACCTCTTCGTTCAGCTGATGAAGCTGAAGAACATGCTGAGGTGGATGCGAGGCGAGGACCTCATCACCCACCTCGGCCAAGAGTACTACGATTGATCGTCAGCGGCCGACGCGGATCTCTTGCGCTTCGAGGCGGTCGACGCCCAGGCAGAAGCGGGCGAGGTCCGGGTATTCGGCCGGCGTGACGAGCATCGGGGGCATGACGATCTCGCGCTCGATCACCAGCGCGTCGCCCTCGCTGCGCGCGGACTGGGTCGCGCGCGCGCCGTGGGGGCCGGTGACCTCGCCGCTCGCCGCCTCGGCCCGCGCCGGGGCGCGCAGCGTGAGGCGCATCCGGGTGTGGGCGCCCATCACCGCCTCGGTGGTCTCGCGGGCCGGCAGGCTCGCGAACGATCGCGAGAGGCCCGACTGGAAGAGCGGCGCGATCAAGAACGCGGCGCCGGCCCTCCGGCCCATGGTCGCGACCTCCGCCACGTAGCGCAGCACCAAGGGGCCGTCCGGATCCTCGCGGCCGTCGATGGCCAGCGATACGAGGCGTCCCTCGCCGAACGCCGGGATGATGTAGCCCTCCTCGAAGCGCCGGGTGAGCTCGGCCTCCGGGACCTCCTCGAGGTTCTGCCGCCAGATGTAGCTGCCCATCCCGTGGAAGTGCTCCTCCACCGTGAGGCGCGCCGAGCCGTCGCCTCGGAGCGTCACGTCGATGCGGATGTCGCGCAGATCGCTCGATCCTTGATCGCCGATCGTCACGCGCGGGTGGCCGGGCTCGAGCACGACGGCCTCCTGTCCGCGGAGCGCCGGCGCGATGTACCCGAAGGGGATGCCCCGCTCGGAGGCCGACGTGAAGATCGGCGGGCCGTCCTCCCGCCGCAGCATCACCAGCGCCGCCGGGTAGACGTCGCCGCGGTAGAGCGCGCCCGGCGAGCGCTCGCCGAGGGCCCGCGCCACGACGATCCGCGCGTCGATGCCAGCCATCGCGAGCAGGTAGCGCAAGACACGATTACGGCTGCCGGCGCGCGCGGCGACCTGCCGCGGCCCGGGCGAACCACCGCCGCCGTCCTCGATGTTCTCGAGCACCCAGCGATGGAGTCTCCGCGCCCGCGCCTCGACCGGCGCGCTCTCCATGCCCCCCAAGATCTCGCGCACCAGCCGCTCGACCGCGGGATCGCGCGGGTCCTGATCCATCAGCCCGTCGACGATGCGATCGAAGTAGGGATCCCAGCCCGCGCGCACCCCGAAGTCGAGGTGCGGCAGTCGCTCGGGGCTCGTCGCCGAGCGAGGCTCGTTGATCAATGGCCGGCTCTCCTCCACCGTCCAGGTCAGCACCCGCAGATCTCCGTCGCGCGTCTCGACCGGCGGCGGCACCGGGCCGCGGGGCTCGACGACGACCGGCAGATCGTCCGGCGCGATCAGCACGAGCCGGCTCAGATCGAAGGGGTAGCTGAAGTTCTGGAAGACCCAGCCGCCGCTCCGGTAGCTGCCCTCCGCGCCCGGCGCGCTCCCGCGCACGAACTCGTACTCGACGTAATCGCCGACCGCGAGGCTCGGCATCTCGACGTGATCGAGGCCCGCGATCGAGTCGGGCTCGAGGCGCCGTCCGTCCGGCTTGATCGAGCGCAGCGTGAGCACGTAGCCCGGCAGCGACATCTGGCCGAGCTGCTCGATCGCCTCCTCGCTCTGCACTCGATAGATCTGGTGGACGAGCTCCTCGGAGCTGCCGTCCTCGTGCAGGCGCACGACCATGTAGTCGAGGACGAGCAGCTGCGGCGAGCCCTCGTAGCTCCGGCCCGACGCCTCGAACGCGCGGATCGCCTCCGCCCCGTCCACGCGGTAGCGATAGAACGGATCCTCACCGCCCATCGCGCGGCGCAGCCGCCGCAGCGCGCCCGCTCGGGTCGGCGTGCGCTCGATCGCCTCGCCGAGCGCGGCCATCGCGCGCGGGCGCTGGCCGGCCGCGAAGAGATCGTCGATGCGCGAGAACGGGTAGTGCTCGTCGTAGGTGCGGTCGTTGTCCGCCGCGATCTCCTCGCGCAGCCGTCGCACCGTCGCGTCGTCGCCGGTCGCCGTCGCGAGCCCGAGCTGCGCGGCGCGCACCGCCTCCGGCTCGAGCAGCGGCGTGAGCCGCGCGAGCTCCGCCCTCGCCTCGTCCCAGCGCCGCTGCCGCGTGAAGAGCGTGAGCCGCGCCCGCGAGCGCGCGTCGCACGCGAGCAGCTCGTCCACCCTGCCGTCCGCCTCCTCGCGCCGCCCGCGCCGCCGGAGGGCCGCGAGCTCCGCGCTCAAGACCTCGCAGCTCGTCGGCACGTGCTCCCTCGCCCTCGCGATGTGCGCGTCGGCCTCCGCCGTCCGCCCACGCTCGGCCAGGCGCCGCGCCATCTCGAGCTGGAGCGAGGCGATCTGCGGATAGCGCTCGCTGGTCTCCGTGAGCCTCGCCATCGCCTCGCGCGCGCCTTGCTCCCACTCGGCCGCCTGGAAGCGCGGGTACCACGCGTCCGGATCGAGCGCCGCCGCGCGCTCGAGGAGCCGCCGCGCCTGATCGCGCCCCTGCTCGTCGGGCAGGAAGGGGTCGGCGAGCGTCACG
>JAEZBP010000004.1 GCA_023427125.1 Pseudomonadota bacterium
GCTTCGGAGGGCTCGCCGCTGCGGTGCGCCTCGGCGCGCGCGGCTATCGGGTGACCGTCGTCGACAAGCTCGAGATGGCCGGCGGGCGCGCTCGCGTCTTCACGGAGGGCGGCTTCGTCTTCGACGCGGGCCCGACCGTGATCACCGCGCCCTTCCTCCTCGAGGAGCTCTGGCAGCTCGCGGGCGAGCGCCTCGAGGACGACGTCACGCTCACGCCGGTCAGCCCCTTCTATCGGATCCGCTTCCACGACGGCTCGGTCTTCGACTACAGCGGCTCGGCCGAGGCGATGCGCAAGCAGATCCTGCGCCTCGCGCCCGGCGATCTGCCGGGCTACGAGCGCTTCCTCGCGCACAGCGAGCGCATCTACCAGGTGGGCTTCGAGGCGCTCGGCGACGTCCCGTTCTCGAGCGCGCTCGGGATGGCGCGCGTGGTGCCGGCCATGATGGCGCTCGAGAGCTGGCGGACCGTCTACGAGCTGGTCGCGAAGTACGTGAAGGACGAGAAGCTCCGGCAGGTGCTGAGCTTCCATCCGCTGCTCGTCGGCGGGAACCCGTTCTCGGCCTCCTCGATCTACTCGTTGATCTGCTTCCTCGAGCGGGAGTTCGGCGTGTGGTTCGCGATGGGCGGGACGGGCGCGATCGTGCGCGGGCTCGTCCGCCTGATCGAGAAGCTCGGCGGTGAGGTGCGGCTCGGCGCCGAGGTCGCGGAGATCACCGTCGATCGCGGCCGCGCGAGCGGCGTGCGGCTCGGTGACGGCTCGCACCTCGGGGCCGAGGTGGTCGTGTCGAACGCCGACAGCGCGTGGACCTATCGCCACCTGATCCGCCCCGAGCACCGCTCGCGCTGGACCGATCGGCGGCTGGATTCCGCGCGCTACTCGATGAGCCTCTTCGTCTGGTACTTCGGGACCGACCGCACCTACGAGGACGTGGCGCACCACACGATCCTCCTCGGGCCGCGCTACCGCGAGCTGCTCGACGACATCTTCGAGAAGAAGATCCTCGCCGAGGACTTCAGCCTCTACCTCCACCGGCCGACCGCGACCGATCGATCGATGGCGCCCGCCGGCTGCGACACCTTCTACGTGCTCTCGCCGGTGCCGCACCTCGACAGCGGCATCGCGTGGGAGCACAAGAGCGAGCCCTATCGCCGCGCGATCGAGCGCGTCCTCAGCGACGCGATCCTCCCCGAGCTCGGCCGCCACGTGGTCGCCTCGCGGGTGCTCACGCCGCAGGGCTTCCTCGACGACTACCTCTCGCTCAAGGGCGCGGCGTTCGGGCTCGAGCCGGTCCTGCAGCAGAGCGCCTACTTTCGCCCGCACAACGAGAGCGAGGACATCGAGCACCTCTATCTGGTCGGCGCGGGCACCCACCCGGGCGCGGGCCTGCCCGGCGTGCTCTCGTCCGCGCGCGTCCTCGACGCGCTCGTGCCCGACCCGGCGCGGCTCACCGAGCGACGATGAGCCGGCCGAGCGAGGCCGTGCTGGCGGAGTGCCGCGCGATCCTCGGGCGCGGCTCGAAGAGCTTCGCGGCGGCCTCGAGGCTCCTGCCGGCGCGGCTGCGCGATCCGGTCGCGGGCTACTACGCGTTCTGCCGGGTCTCGGACGACGCCATCGACGAGAGCGCCGATCCGCTCTCTGCGCTCGCCGCGCTCTCCGAGAGGCTCGATCGCATCGTCGAGGGCAGGCCCGCGGATCACCCGGCCGACGTCGCGCTCGCGTGGGTGGTGCGCGAGCACGGGATCGGGCGCGCGCCGCTCGACGCGCTCCTCGAGGGCTACCGCTGGGACGTCGAGCGGCGGCGCTACGAGGATCTCGAGGGCGTGCGCGCGTACGCGGCGCGGGTGGCGGCGAGCGTCGGCGTCGTGATGACGCGGATCATGGGCGAGCGCGACCGAGAGACGCTCGCGCGGGCGGCCGACCTCGGCGTGGCGATGCAGCTCACCAACATCGCGCGCGACGTCGGCGAGGACGCGCGGGCCGGCCGGCTCTATCTGCCGCTCGGCTGGCTGCGCGAGGAGGGCGTCGAGCCGGACGCGTTCGTCGCCGATCCGCGGCCGCTCGAGGGGGTGCGCGTCGCCGTCTGTCGCCTCCTCGATCACGCCGATGCGCTCTATCGCCGCGCCGGCCTCGGCATCCCACGCCTTCCCGCCGACTGCCGGGTGGCGATCGCCGCGGCCGCCGCGATCTACCGAGACATCGGCCGGGTGATCCGGGCGGGCCGCTACGACTCGATCTCGTCTCGCGCTTACACATCGAGCGGCCGCAAGGCCTGGCTCGCCGCGTCCGCGATCCCCGCGCGCTTCACCACCGTACCGAACGCTGCACCGCGCGCCGCGCCGCTCCCCGAGGTCCGCTTCCTCATCGAGAAGCCGTGAGGTTGGCGCATACTGCGTAGCGAACCCCATTCACTCGGGCATGCCTTGATCGACATCCGCGAGCAGAAGCGCGAGGTGCCGCACGACTTCGACGTCGTCGCGCCGAGCTACGATCTCCTGACCGGCTTGAACCCGGGCTACCACGCGCACCTGCGCCTGAGCGCGCGCCGGCTCGGGCTCGGGCGCGCGCCGCGGGTGCTCGATCTGTGCTGCGGGACCGGCGCGAGCACCGACGCGATCCTGCGGACCTACCCCGACGCCGAGGTGGTCGCGCTCGACGCCTCGCGCGGCATGCTCGCCGAGGCGCGCAAGAAGCCGAGCCTGCGCGGCGTCGAGCTCGTGCTCGGCGACGCGAGCGATCCGCGCGCGGCCGGCGTCGAGGGGTGCTTCGACGGCGTGCTCATGGCCTACGGGATCCGCAACGTGCCCGATCCGGACGCGGCGCTCGTGCGGATCAAGGAGCTGCTCCGGCCGGGCGCGAAGGTCGTCTTCCACGAGTACTCGGTCGCCGACAGCGCGCTGTCCAAGCGGATCTGGGACGCGGTCTGCTTCGCGATCATCATCCCCGGCGGGCTCGTCACCGCGCCCTCCTCGCGCATCTACCGCTACCTCCACAAGAGCGTGCGCGCGTTCGACGGCGTGCGGGCGTTCGAGGCGCGGCTCGCGCGCGCGGGCTACGAGGGCATCGAGACCTTGCCCGTCGACGGCTGGCAGCGCGGGATCGTGCACTCGTTCGTCGCGCGGAGGCCGGCGTGAGCCTGCTCGATCGGGTGGGGCTCGGCCGGCGCGAGGTGCGCGGGGTGACCCGCGGGACCCGCGAGCGGATGGACGATCCGACCCGCGTGATCGTGGTCGGCGGCGGGCTCGCGGGGGTGTCGGCCGCGTGCGTGCTCGCCGAGCGGGGCGTCCACGTGACCTTGCTCGAGAAGGAGCCCTTCCTCGGTGGCCGCGTCGGCGCGTGGACCGAGCACCTGCCCGACGACACGCCCTTCCAGATGGAGCGGGGCTTCCACGCGTTCTTCCGGCAGTACTACAACCTCCGCAACCTCCTGCGCCGCGTCGATCCCGATCTGTCGCGCCTGCGCCCGCTCGAGGACTACCCGATCCTCGGGCCCGAGGGCGCGGTCGAGTCCTTCGCCGATCTGCCGAAGACGCCGCCGCTCAACCTGATGTCGCTGCTGCGCCGCACGCAGTTCGTGTCGTTCAAGGATCTGCGCGGGATCGATCAGGGTCGCGCCAAGCTGATGCTGATGTTCGATCCGATGCGCACCTACGCCGACTACGACGATCGGACGGCGCGCGAGTACCTCGACTCGCTCAAGTTCCCGCCGCGCGCGCGGCAGATGCTCTTCGATGTCTTCTCGCACTCGTTCTTCAACCCGGAAGAAGGAATGAGCGCGGCGGAGATGTTGATGATGTTCCACTTCTACTTCCTCGGAAACCCCGAGGGGCTCGTCTTCGACGTGCTCGACGAGCCGTTCTCGGACGGGCTCTGGAGGCCGATGGAGCGCTACCTCGCGGCGCGCGGGGTCGACGTGCGCCTCGGCTGCCCGGTGAGCGCGGTGGAGTCACGCGCCAAGGGCACGCGCTGGGTGGCGGCGACCGAGGGCGGCGAGCTCGAGGCGGACGGGCTCGTGCTCGCGGTCCACGTCCCGGCGCTCCAGCGGCTGCTCGGAAGCTCGCCCGAGCTCGCGGCGGACGCGGACTTCGCCCGCTCGATCGACGGGCTCGGGGTGACCCTGCCCTTCGCGGTCTGGCGGCTCTTCCTCGATCGGCAAGCCCACGGTGAGCGCCACCCCTTCGTCGGCACCGCCGGCCGCGGCATCCTCGACAACATCTCGCTCTTCGAGCGCTTCGAGGGCGAGAGCCGCCGCTGGGCCCTGCGGACCGGCGGCTCGGTCGCCGAGCTCCACGCCTACGCGGTCAAACACAACGACGCCGACGCGATCAAGCGCGATCTCCTGGCGGGCCTCCACGCGCTCTATCCGGAGCTCGCCGACGCGAAGATCCTCCACGAGTCGTGGCTCTGGCGGCAGGACTGCCCGTCGTTCACCCCCGGGTCCCACGCCTCGCGCCCCCGCGTCGCGACGCCCTACGGCAACGTCGTCCTCGCCGGCGACTTCGTGCGGCTCCCGTTCCCGACCGCGCTGATGGAGCGCGCGACCGCCAGCGGCATGCTCGCCGCCAACCACCTCCTCGACCGCTGGGACGTCCGCGGCGAGGCCCTCTACTCGATCCCGCCCCGCGGCTTCATGGCCTCGCTGCCCCTGCGGTGACACGGGCCACAGCATCACGGCGACCTGATCCGGGACCACTTCGGCCGCGGCGCCCTTCGACTCGGCGCTTCGCGCCGGCTCAGGACGAACGGTGGAAGGGCGCAGGATCGGTCATCTCGCGTTCTCGGGTGCGGAGGGCGTAGGTGCGCTCGGCGTAGGCGACGTCCTCGACCCAGAGGCGGGCGGCGCGGGCCTCGATGAACGGGCGGAGAAGGCGGCGGGCGCGGG
>JAEZBP010000056.1 GCA_023427125.1 Pseudomonadota bacterium
GCCGCGCCCCTTCGCCCTCGGCCGGCCGGCGCCCCTCAGTCCGACACCGCGCTCAAGGTCGCGCTCGGCGCGCTGGTGGTCCTCATCTTCTTGGTCGTGGTCCTGATCCTGATCGGGATCATCTCCCAGACCGGCGGCGGCGACGACGCCGGCGACACCACCGAGCAGGTCGATTGATCGCGGAGCGACCCATGGAGACCGGGCGCACCTCGAGCCGTGAAACACGCCAGCGGTCGGACCTTCCGGCGGTCGGTTCTTCGTCACCGCGACGAGGTCAGTGCTACAAGAGCGCCGCTGCCATGCTTCCGAAGACGGTCCTCCTCGGCCTGTGCGCCGCGCTGCTGTTTGCGGTGTGCCCCCTCCACGTCCACGCGCAGACCTGCGCCATGCTCCCGCCCGGGAGCCCTCCCGACGGGCCGCCGCCGCCCGACGAGGCGAGGCGCGCGGCGCTCGAGGCCGTGACGCGCGCGCTGAGCGACGACGGAGTGACGGTCATCGGGACGGCGGACGCGCAGCGGCGGATGGTCGGCGAGACCTTCGCCGAGTGCAACGCGCTCGAGTGCGGGGGCGAGGTCGCGCGGAGCCTCGGCGTCGATTACGTCGTGCTCGTCACCTTGTGGGCGCCCCGCGGCACACCGACGAGCGTGGTCGTCACGCTGATCGGCGCGAGCGACTCGGCGGCGGGCGATGCGCCGGTGGAGGGCGACCTCACCGCCGCGACGCTCAGCGCGCTGACGACCGCGCGCCAGCGCTGGCAGGCCGCGCAGATGGGCTTCTTGGCCGTCACCAGCACGCCGCCGGGCGCCGACGTCGAGGTCGACGGCCGCCTGGTGGGCCAGACGCCGATCCGCCACCTCGCGATGGCCGGCCAGCGCACCGTGCGCATCCACATGGATGGCTACGCGCCGGTCGAGCGGAGCGTGCGCGTCGAGCCGACCCGCGAGCACCCGGTCGAGGTCACGCTGGTCGAGGGCGTGGAGGAGGTCGGCGAGGGGCCGGTCGCGCCCGTCACCCGCACCGAAGCGCACTTCGCCAACTGGCTGATCGGCGGCGCGCTCGCCGCGGGCGGCATCGCGGCGCTCATCTCGCCGCTCCACACCGCGGCGATCAACGGCGAGTGCGTCGAGCGGGGCGGCCTGCCGGACATGGATCCTTGGTGCCGTGAGGCCGTCAGCTTCGGCGCGCAGAGCGGCGTGCTCTTGGCCGTGGGGCTGGCCGCGGTCACCGCCGGCGTCGTCATCATGGCGGTGCAGCCCATCCAGGTCACCACCGTCGTCAGCCCGGACTCGGCACAGCTGCGGATCTCCGGTACCTTCTGAGGCACTTCTTCACTTCTTTCGGGGAGGCCGACCATGAACATCCGCTTCGCTCCGCTCCTCCTGGCGCTCGCCCTGACCGGCTGTCCGGAGACCGCGCTCGTCTGCGGCCCCGGCGAGATCCGCGACGGCGACCGCGAGTGCGTCCCGGACCCGCGCGACAGCGGCGTCGTGCAGCCGGACGGCGGCCGTGACGCCGGCCCTGACGCCGACGCCGACGCCGGCACCGACGCCGGCGTGGTCTGCGAGCCGGCGTGCGAGGGAACGGAGCCCTACTGAATCGAGCTCGGCGAGGGCGATCCCAGCTGCGTTCAATGCCGAGACGCGGGCGACTGCGATGACGAGGAGATGTGCGTCGGCAACGAGTGCGTCCGGTGCGTGGAGGACAGCCACTGCCCCGCCGAGACGCCGATCTGCGACGGCGGCAGCTGCCGCGAGTGCGTGACGGGGAGCACCGCGAACGATTGCGCGGACCGCACGGGGACCCCGGTCTGCCGGGACGACGGCCAGTGCGTGCCATGCACCGCGCAGGACGAGACCGCCTGCGACGCCGGGCTCTGCGACCTCCTGCGGAACGAGTGCACCACCATTACGCCGAGATCGGCCGGGCCGTGCGACCCGTGCGTGAACGACGCACAGTGCCCCGCCGGTCAGCTCTGCGTCCCACAGGAGTTCGGCACGGCGGGGGCGGTCGTCTCGCACGTCTGCGCGTGGGCGATCGGGGCGGTCGGCGTGGGCGCCCCGAACGGCGCCTGCTCGAACGTCCCCCCCTACGTGGCGAACCGCAGCGTCACGAGCCTCGGCGGCGGCGGAGTTGCCCCGGTCACCGGCGAGGTCTGCTTGCTCGAGACCTCGACGTGCGAGGCTCACCAGGACTTCCGCGCGCAGAGCTGCATGAGCGGCGCGACGCTCTCGGGGCCGGTCGCCGACGACAGCTGCGGCGCCGAGGGCCACGACGACGGCTTCTGCGCGCGCCGCGACGCCGCTTCGAACCGCTGCACGGTCGAGTGCTTGACCCTCGAGGACTGCCCGTGCTCGGGAGGGACGTGCACGAGCCGCTACGAGTGCGCCTCCGGGTTCTGCAGCCTGAGCCGCACCTGCCTCGTCGCGACGCCCAGCACCTGCACCCCCTGAGCCGCTCGCCGCGTAGGCGAGATGGGTCGCCGGCCCCAACCCCGCGGGGCCGGCAGCGCGTTGCCCTGACGTACTGAGGCTTCGATCACCGGCGCTGCGTGTCTCTCGTCACGTGCAAGTACCTGCCGGGCTCCGACAGCCACCGGAAGGGGTTGTAGAAGCAGACCGTCTCCGGGATCGCCGCCATCACCGACGCGAACGCCGGCATCTGTTCGGCGAATCGGCGCGTGAAGGCGCGCTCTCTCTCGATCTCCGGATGAGAGCTCGCCTCCCACCACGGCCACATGAGGTGATCGCGGACCAGACCCTCTCGATAACCTCCGGCGAGGGGTCGCTGTCGCTCGCTCGAGTACATGTTCTCGACGAGCACTCCGCAGAGCTCCTCGAAGACTCCATATCCGGCGTAGTCGCCTGTCATCGGCATGCTGTCCATACAACCGTGCAGGCAGCGCATCGCGTGTACGAGCTCGTGCAGGAGCACCGAGTCGCCGAACGTCCCCGTGTGCCGCTCCGGATCGGCGGTCGATGAGTACCGCCGGAAGAAGTAGGGGGTGAGCTCGATGCGGGCGCTCGCTGGACGCCCGGTGCCCCGCCCGTGAATCGCCTCCAGCTGCGTCGGGGAGCCCAGCGCATATCCATCGGGTGGGTGCTCCGAGCTCGTCCGAGCCTGGCCCCGCTCCCAGCGGTGGCCGGGGACGATCGTGACCCGGTGAGGATCGTGCCCCCGAAGGAAGGCGAGGACGCGAGAGCCCACCCGGCTCCGCACGAGCGGCTCCATGCACGCGAGGACGGCTTCGCGATAAGCCTCGCCATCCCACGCCTCCACGCCCATCGGGGCGGGGTTGGCGCGTATCTCGATTCGATAGTGCGAAAGATCGATCATCGCGGCTCCGCCGTGAGGTTGGGACAGCCAGCGCAGAGCTCGGCGCGCTCCACGCGGATCGTAATGCTCGCGTCGTTCGTCCGGTCGATGAGCTCGAGACGGCCGCCAGGGCGCGCGAGGGCCCGAGACAAGACCGGACGCGTCACCAAGACCCGGGCGATCCGACAGCGGCCCCGGTCCAAGTCCCGCTCGTGGCAGACGTCGTGATCGAGGATGTCGATCGCGAAGCCCGAGGTGCGGTGCACGAGGAGCCGCTCGCCGACCACGCGGCGGCTGGCCGGCTCGCTCGACAGGTCCCACTCGAGGACGCCAGGCGGCGCCCGCGAGCTGAAGAAGGGCACGTAGTGAACGCCGCCATCGATCGCCGTGACCTCGAGGCGCGGCACGCCGGAGCGGCCTCGATGCGCCGGCGCTCGAACGTGCTCCACCGACAGGCGGACGGCATACCCGAGCTCGTCGTCGGGCTCGATGTCCTGCGGCGCCCAGCTCAGCCGCATCAGGATGGGCTCGGGGTCCGCCCGCTGGAGCAGCGATGACCAGACCGCAGCATCCGACGGCAGCGAGACCGGGCGCCGAGGCCGGTGGGCGTAGCCGACGACGTCGATCCAAGCCTGCTCGTAGCCCTCCCGGAGCAGCGCTGGGATCGAGCTCGGCAGCGGCAACGAGAGCGGCTGCCCGCGGTTCAGCTCGTGGCGGCGCTCCGGTCGGCCCATGAAGCGCGCCTCGACCAGGTGACCGTAGGCTATCGCCGAGACATACCAACGGTCGTACGAGCTCACGCGCACTTCGGCCTGGGGCGACAGCGCCTCCACCCGGGTCGCCTCGAAGGATCGGTAGACCGCCCACTCCCGCTGGGGCAGGCGCCAGCGATCCGCGGCGTCCCACGCGATGGCGTTCACAACGCGCTCGAAGGACGTCTCGAACACCCGCGCGAAGGCGCCGCTCACCCGCACTTCGCGCGTGACGATCGCGTTCGGATCGACGAGGTCCGAGGGGACGGCGCTGTGGAAGCGGCTATCAAACCGAGACCCGAGCACCCGAGCGGCCGGGTCTCGAGGGGCCCGCACCCACACGTCGAAGGGCGCCCACCCGCCCTGCGCCTCGGCGGAGCTCGCCGTGAGGACCAGCCCGATCGCCAGCACCGCCGCCCGCACCATGCGCGCATCATAATCGATGGCCCCACCGTCATCGCGAGGACTCGCGCAGCTCGACCGAGAGCGTTTGGCCCTCGATGACGACGAGTCAGAGCCGCTCGGCGGTCGACGTGAGCGACGGCGATGACGGGTGCCGGCGCACCCTTGATCGTCTCGGCGAGCAACAGCATCCTGAAGTCCACAGGTGATTGAATCTCCTCGGGGGCCGATCCGGCGGCACGCACAGGCGCATCACGCCTTTCTGATCTCCGGGGTCCTCCGGCGCACCGGCGGCAGAGACGGGCGGGGCCTCATCGAAATCAAGGATCCCTGGCCGCCATTTGGCGACGGACAGACCATGCAGATGTCCGGGCTCCAGTCGCAGCTCGCCCCGCAGCTCCGGGCGTTC
>JAEZBP010000076.1 GCA_023427125.1 Pseudomonadota bacterium
GCGCGGGCGCGCCGGCGCGCCCAGAGATAGGCCAGCGCCGAGAGCCCGAGCGCGCTCGCGCCCGCCACGTGCGCCACCATCAACCAGCCATCGAAGCCGTCGACGTAGACGCGCAGCGCGAGCGAAGCGACGAGGGCCGCGGCGCCCACCTGCATGATGCGGATGAAGCGCTGGAGCGCGGCGAGCAGCGCGGGAGCGGACCCCTCGAGCCGCTCGTGGAAGAGCTGCTCGTTGCGCCAGTACGTGTAGATGACCGGGATGATCTCGAGCGTGAGGAACGCGCTCGTGACGAGCCCGCCCACCATCGGCGCTGCGATGCGCTTCATCACGTCGGCGCCCGAGCCGTCGGCCCAGAGCAGCGGCACGAGGCCGATGAGCATCGTCCCGACCGTCATCAGCTTCGGCCGGACGCGCTGGATGGTGCCCTCCGCGTGCGCGTCGACGATGTCGGCGAGCGAGCGGATGCGGCCTTCCTTGCGCCGGCGCTCGTAGGCGTGATCGATGTAGACGATCATCACGACGCCGGTCTGCGCGGCGAGCCCGATCAGCGCGATGACGCCGACCCAGACCGCCGTCGAGAGGTGGTAGTCCAGCAGAAAGAGCGCCCAGACGCTGCCGACCAGCGCGAAGGGCACCGAGAGCAGCACGATGAGCACCTCGGTGAAGTTCCTGAACTGCAGATAGAGGAGCAGCACCACGCAGAGGAGGGCGATCGGGACGAGGATCTTCATCCTCTGCTCCATCTCGAGCATCAGCTCGTACTGCCCCGTCCACTGGAGGCGGCCGCCGTCGGGGAGGACGACGTCGCCGCGCGCGACCGCTCGGTCGACCGCCTCCCGTGCGTCGTCGACGAAGCCGCCGATGTCGCGACCCTCGTCGACGTCGACGTAGACGTAGCCGGCGAGCAGCCCGCTCTCGTCGCGGATCATCTCGGGCCCCGAGCTGACGCGGACGTCCGCGACCTCGCGCAGCGCCACGTGCTCGCGCCGCCCGGAGCGGGACGCCGGCAGCGGGACGAGCGCCTCCTCGATCGCCTCGGGGCTCGTCCGCATCTCCTCCGGGTAGCGGATGTTGACGCCGAAGCGCGCGCGGCCCTCGACCGTCGTGGTCACGACCGCGCCGCCGAGCGCGCTCTCGACCACGTGGTTGACGTCCTCGACGCGCAGGCCGTAGCGAGCGAGCGCCTCGCGGTCCGGGATGATGTCGATGTACGCGCCGCTGATCTGCCGCTCGAAGAGCACGCTGCGCGCTCCGTCGACGCCGTGCACCACGCGCTCGACGCCCCGCCCGGCCCGCTCGATCTCGGCGAGGTCGTGCCCGTAGACCTTGATGCCGACGGGCGTGCGGATCCCGGTCGCGAGCATGTCGACGCGGTTCTTGATCGGCTGCGTGAAGGCGTTCGTCCAGCCGACCAGGCGCAGCTTCTGGTTCATCTCGTCGATGAGCTCTTCGCGCGTGATCGTGCGGAACTCGGGCCATATCTTCGTGAGCATCGGCCGCATCCACACCGGCGTCGTGCCGTGGTACCAGCGCTGCTCGTAGCGCGTGCGCCACTCGCTCTTCGGCTTGAGCTGCACGATCGTCTCCGCCATCGAGAGCGGCGCCGGATCGGTCGCGGTCTCGGCGCGGCCGATCTTGCCGAGCACGGCCTCGACCTCCGGGAGCTCTCGGAGGAGCGCGTCTTGGATCTGCATCTGGCGCCGCGCTTCCTCGATCGAGATGCCGGGGAACGTCGTCGGCATGTAGACGATGTCGCCCTCGTCGAGCGGCGGCATGAACTCGCTGCCGAGGCGCGGCACGAGCGGGACCGCCGAGAGCAGCGCGAGCAGGCCGATGAGCACCGTCGTGCGCGGGTTCTCGAGCGCGACGTGCACGAAGGGCTCGTACACGCTGCGGATGAGGCGCGAGACCGGGTGGCGCTCCTCGGAGCGGATCTTCCCGCGGATGAGCAGATCGCGGAGCGCCGGGGCGACGGTGATGGAGAGGAGCGCTGCCGAGAGCATCACCGCCGTCTTGGTGAACGCGAGCGGACGGAACATCCGGCCGGCCTGCCCGGTGAGGCCGAAGACCGGGATGAACGAGACGGCGATGATCAACAGCGAGAAGAAGATGGCGGGCGTGACCTCCCGCGCCGCCTCGGCGAGGAGCTTCGCGCGCTCCCATTTCGATAGGTTCGGCGGCGCGCCCTCGAGCTTCTTGTGCGCTGCCTCGACCATCACGATCTCGGCGTCGACCGTGGCTCCGATCGCGATCGCGATGCCTCCTAGAGACATGATCGTCGCGGGCACGTCGAAGATCACCATCGGGATGAACGCGACCAGGACCGCAAGCGGGAGCGAGAGGATCGGCAGGAGCGCCGAGCGGAAGTGCAGGAGGAAGAGGGTGATCACGAGCGCGACGACGATCATCTCCTCGGTGAGCGCCTTCTTCAGCGTGTCGATCGATCGCTCGATGAGCGACGAGCGGTCGTAGACGGGGCGGATCTCGACGCCCTCGGGCAAGCGCAGCTCGGCCATCCGCGCCTCGACCCGCTCGATCACGTCGAGCGCGTTCTCTCCGTAGCGCATGACGATGACGCCGGAGACGACCTCCCCCTCGCCGTTCCAATCCGCGGCGCCGCGCCGGATCTCGCCGCCCATGCGCACGCTCCCGAGATCGCCGATCGTGAGCGGCGTCGCGCCCTCTCCCGCGCGGACCACCACGCGCTCGAGGTCGCGAGCGCTCCCGACGTAGCCGCGGCCGCGCACGAAGTGCTCGCGCTCCGACATCTCGACGAGGCGCCCTCCCACCTCGCCGTTGCTCGCGCGCACGGCGTCGGCGACCTCCGAGAGCGCGATGCCGTGCTCGCGCAGCCGCAGCGGATCGAGCGTGATCTGGTACTGCGGCTCGAAGCCGCCGACCGGCGCGACCTCGGCCACCCCGGGGACGCTCGCGAGCGCGTAGCGGATCGTGTAGTCGTGCAGGACTCGCAGCTCGCCGAGGTCGTGCTGCCCCGAGTGATCGAGCAGCGCGTACTGGTAGATCCAGCCGATGCCGCTCGCGTCGGGCCCCATCTTCGGCTCGACGCCCTCGGGCAGTCGGTCCCGCGCCGCGCTCATCAGCTCGAGCACCCGCGAGCGCGCCCAGTAGAGGTCCGTGCCCTCCTCGAAGACCACGTACACGAAGCTCATCCCGAACATGCTCTGCCCGCGCACCTCGACGACGCGCGGGGCTCCGAGCAGCGCGGTGACGATCGGGTAGGTGACCTGATCCTCGATGAGCGTCGGCGAGCGGCCGCTCCACTCGGTGAGGACGATGACCTGCGGGTCGGAGAGATCGGGGATCGCGTCGAGCTGGAGGCGGTGCATCGACATCCAGCCGGCGACGCCGAGCGCGAGGCCCATCAGCAGAACGAGCACGCGATAGCGCGCGCACGCATCGATGATGCGGCCGATCACGGCGCCTCCTCGTGCCCGTGTCCGTGCCCGTGCCCGTCCTCAACCGAATCCTCGGATGGCGCCGGCGCGAGCGCGGCTTGCAGCCGGCTCTCGGAGTCGAGCACGAACGCGCCGCGCGCGACCACGCGCTCGCCCTCTTCGAGCCCGCCCGTGACGATGCGCTCTTCGCTCGCGAGCTCGCCGATCTCGACGGTTCGCGGCTCGAAGAGCCCGCCCTCGCGCTCGACGAAGACGTAGCGGCGCGTGCCGTTGTCGATGACCGCGTCGCGCGGGACGACGAGCGCCTCGCGGGCCGGCCGCTCGACCCACACCTCGCCGATGTCGTTCGGGCGCAGCGCCGCCGACGCCGAGAAGCGAACGCGCGAGGCGCGGGTGTCGCCGGCCACGTCGGGCTCGAGCAGCTCGAAGCTCAGCGGCACGGCCTCACCGCTGCGCGGCTCGAAGCGCGCCGCGAGCTCCCCGCTCAGCCAGCCGAGATCCGGCTCGAGGGGAGTCGCGACCACGCGCACCTTCGAGAAGTCGGTGATCTCGTAGAGCACGAGCGAGGGCGTCGCGTAGGTCCCGACCACGGCCGAGAACTGCGTGACCTGCCCGCCGATGGGCGCGCGCACCGGGATGGTCCGCTTCGCCTGCCCGCTCTCGACGATCGCGTCGATATCGCGCTCGCTCACGCCGAGCAGGACGAGCCGCTGGCGCGCCGCGCTCACCGTCTGCGCGGCCTCCGGGCCTTGCCAGCGCGACGCGACGAGCAGCTCCTCCTGCGCGCGCAGGATCTCGGGCGAGTACACCCAGGCCAGCGGCTGCCCGGCCCGCACCACCGCGCGCGTCCCGCGGATCGCGACGCGCTCGACGAACGCGTCCGCCCGCACGCGGACCTCGGCGCGAGCGCCCTCGCTCAGCTCGACCGAGGCCGGCCAGCGCATCGGCGCTTCGATGGACGTTCGCCTCGCCGGCACCGTCGCGATGCCGGCTCGCTGGCGCCGCTCGGTCGTGAGCATCACCGGCGCGAGCGCGATCTCGTGATCCTCGTCCGGCTCGGCCTCGCCGGTCTCGCTCGGCTCCGCGGTCGGGATCGGCTCGAGCGACATGTAACAGATCGGGCAGGTGCCCGGATCCGCCGAGCGGATGTCGGGGTGCATCGGGCAGTAGTAGCGATCGGCCCTCCCGTCGCTGACCGGCTCACTCGCGAAGACGAAATGCCACCACGTCCCGGCGGAGAGCACCGCGACGAGCACGAGCAGCACCCAGCGCACCACCGCCATCGCTCGCAGCCCGCGGATCGGCTCGCTCGCCTCCACGTTCAACGGGTCATTCATGGCCCACCTCCGAACCCAGCGAATCGCCCACCGCGCCCTCGAGGGCAGCCCACGCGCGCGCCACGTTGCCGAGCAGGCGCGCCTCCTCGACGTCGAGGTCGCGCACCCTGCGCGCCGCGTCGAGCCAGGCGTCGAGATCGACCGCGCCGCTCGGATAACGCGCGCCCACCGCCTCGAGCGCGCGCTCTGCGGCCGGTCGTTCCCGCTCGCGCAGCTCCGTCAATGCCTGCGAAGCCGCGTGGAGCTCCGCCGCCGCACCCCTCACCTCGGCGCGCACCTCCCGTTCGAGCGCGGCCACCTCGTCGAGCTCGGCCTCCGCCTCGAGCACCGCGGCGTCGCGCGCCGCGCCTTCCCCGCTCCAGAGCCAGGGGAGCGTCATGCCGACCGAAGCGCCCATCCCCGGCCGCCCCTGGGGCATCTGCATGTAGGACGCGCCCACCATGAAGGTCGGGACCGTCGCCTCCGCCCGCGTCGCATCGGCCCGCGCCTCCGCCGCTCTCGCGCGGGCTCGCGCCGCCCTCAATGCGCCGTGCCTCTCGAGCGCGAGCTCGATCCAGCGCTCGACGCTTCCCTGGTCGGCCGGCGTATCGATCTCCGGCGCCGCGGACGGCATCTCGCCGCCCATCCACGCGCCGAGCCGCGCCGACGCGCGCGCCGATCGTCCCTCCGCCTCCACCCGCAGCCGCGCGAGCCGCGCGAGCTCGGCGTCCACCTGCGCGAGGTCGGCGATCGAGGTCGCGCCCCCCGCGCGCACCTGCGCAGCCAAGCTCTCGCGCATGCC
>JAEZBP010000143.1 GCA_023427125.1 Pseudomonadota bacterium
GTGAAGCCGATGCGCTGCTGCGTCGGGTACTGCTGGCAGTTCTCCTGCACCTCCTCGGTGAAGGTGTCGTAGTACCAGCCGTCGCCGGGCGGCGGCGGCGCGTTGAGCGAGGTGTTGTCCGGGATGAGCGGGCGGAGCACGCAGACCGCGCGGTCGCCCTCCTCCACCACCGGCAGGCCGTTGTCATCGAGCTTGGGGCCCTCGGCGCCGACGAAGCCGCTGCAAGGCATGCCCGCCGGCATCACCGCGACGACGTCGCAGTTCACGCTACCGTCGGCCTCGGGGTTGAGCGGGCGGGGCAGGCACGCCGCGCCGAGCGCGCTCGCGATCTGGCGGATGATCTCCGTCAGCGCGCCGCTGAAGCTCTCCTGGCAGATCGACTGCACCGTCACCTTCGCGCCCGCCGCCTCGAGCTGCTGGGCGGCCTGCACGATGCGGACGGGCGGGAACGCGACGCCGCGGCCGGGCACGTTGCACGAGGGCGCGAGCCGGTTCGGCATCGCGACGTCCACCCGCTCCTCCATCCGGTCGTCCCGGATCGCCAGGTCGGGCGAGATGAGCGCCGGGTAGTTCGGCGAGCTTCCGGGGCCCGCGACCAGGTCGACCGGGATGCCGGTGATCGGCGCGTAGATGAGGAGGCCGGGCCGGGCGCGGGTCTGGACGAGGCCGCGTACGTAGCGGCTGATCGGGTGCAGCGCGCCCGGATGAGCGAAGCAGCGGAGGTTCAGGTCGGTGCTGTTGTAGGTCGGGCTCGCCGGATCGAAGAGGTTCAGATCCTTCGCCGAGCAGTCCTCCTCGTCCGTCACCGGGATGATCGCGAGGACCGCGTTCGGACGGAGGAAGCCGTCGTTCGTCACGTTGCCGTGGCCCTGCGTCCGATTGAAGAACGGGACGTCGGTGCCGTCCGGCGCGCCCGGCGTGCCGATGGCGGTGAAGCCGGGCGCGGTCCAGTCCGTGGCGCCCGTCGGGGAGACGGCCTTGAGGATCGCCTCGAGCTGCTGCTCGAAGCCGCAGCCGCCGACGCCGGTCACCGCGACGCAGCCGACCTGCTCGCCGAACTCGTTTGGCGTCGGCCCGGCCCCGGGCCTGAAGTTCATGAAGCGCGGGTAGGTGGCCATGCAGTCGGGATCCGCCGTCTGGCCCTGCGTGCGCAGCACGCCGTCGTCGCCGTAGTCGCGCATGAGGCAGGTCGGGACGGTGAAGCCGCCGACGCCCATGTCGGAGGTGATGACGCCGACGTTCAGGTCGTTGACCGGCTTGAAGTCGTTCGGGCCGTTGGGGTCTCCGTCGAGCTCGAAGTCGCCGGAGGCGAGGATCTCGACCATCCGCGGGAGCTCGGCCGCCAGCGACGCCTGCTCTTCCGCCATCGAGTTGGAGTTGTCGACCATGAAGAGGAGGTCGACCTTGTCCACGTTCGCGACCGAGATCGACTGGGCGACGGTGACCTGCGTGCAGGGGTTCACCGGCCGGCCTTCGCGCTCGATGCAGCCGCCCGCCACCGCGATGATGAGGCCCGGCACGATGAGCCCGCTCAACGGGAGCCGCGCGCGATTCTTACGCCAGTCCATGGTTCCTCCTGGGAAGCTCTAGCGCTCGCCGACCCCTCAACCTGAGAAACACGGGGTCGTCACGAGCGGCCGTACGTTACTCGCATCCCGCTCGTGAGATCAACCGATCCGATCACCGCGGGGGCAACCCGCGCGGCCGAGTGGAGCGCAGCGGCGACCTCCAGCAAGGCCCGCGCCCCGCCCGATCCCACGGCGCCCTCCGCCCGAGGCCTCCGGAACCGCCATCGCCGTTGCCTCCGCCGCCAACGAGGTTGGCAGTCAAGCCCTCCGAGGGCCGTAGAGGACCGCGAAATCGCGCCGGAGGCCCGCCCCGAGACGTTCTGCGATCGCGAAATCCCGCCCAGGCATCGCTGGACGCCATTTCGCGATCACGAACCGGTTCCCAGGGACGGCCGGGCGTGATTTGCGATCGAGAAACGCCGCCCCGGGTCGGTCCGGCGCCATTTCGCGATCGCGAAACCCCGCCGGCGCGTGCTCGGACACGATTTCGCGATCGCAAAGCGACACGCGAGGGGCGCTGGCGCCATTTCGCGGTCGATTCCGGGCCCGGAGTCACTCCTCGTCGTCGCCGCCGTCCGTGTCCGTCACCGGCGCCTCGACGCGAGGCTTGCTCGACCGGTAGAAGGTCCGGACCCGCCGCCGCTGGTTGGGGAAGATCTCGATCAGCGCGCCCTCGTTCTTCTGCAGCTGCCGCACGGCCTGCAGCCGGGCGATCCGCTCGTTGGCGAACGCGGCACCGAAGAGCCGCTCGGCCTCGAGCCAGGCGGCCTCGGCCGCCGTCGCGGCCGCCGCGAGAGTCAGCAGCTGCGCGCCGTCACGTGCATGGACATCCGGGGCGTGCTCGATCAGCGCCTCGACGAAGGTCTTCACCGCCGCCTCCTGCTCGGAGCCGCGCATCGCGATCATGTCGGCGAGCGAGCACACCGCATAGCAGCCGCGATACGCGATCGAGCCGCGGTCCTTGTTGGCGACGGCGAGCACCCCGAGCTCCGACTGCTTACACGCCTCGTCGAGCTCGAAGTCGGCGAGCACGAGCCGCGCGAACGCGTCGATGCTCGCTTCCTCCGCTTCCTCCGTCGCGTTGCGCCGCGCCTTCAGCTCCAGGTACGGCGTGTTGGTGCGCTCGACGAGGTGCACCGTCTTCGGGTGACTGCCGACCGCCGCGCGGTGGTGGCGGACGTCCTTGAGGATCTTCGCGGTGCTCGCCTTCTCGTTCCGGATTGCCATTCGAACCCCCGATCGGTTGTGACGGAAAGACTCGCCGCGTGTGGCGCACATGTCAACCCCGCTCGCGCGATCGACGCATCGCTCCTCGCGCGCAGGGTCTGTGCGCGCCAGCAATCTCGGGTCGGTGAGCTGGAAGATGGCCGCGAAGATCACGACGAGGACGAGCCAGAGGACGATCACGAGGCGAAGCCGTCGCGGCGCGGCCGGGGCGCGCGCGGCCGGTCGGATGGGCTCGCGCAGGATCGCGCAGCGCCGTCTTCGGCCCGAGCGCCGCCCGACCGGCGGCCGCCACCGACTTTCCGCCACCTCCGCCGTTTTCGTCTCGTAACTACGCGAGATCACACGCGCCGATCTCCGGCACGCGCCGTGATGAGGGGCCCCGCCATGCTGGCGAGAACACGAGCAGGGTGTGTGATCGGGGTCGAGGCGCGCGCGGTGGACGTGGAGGTCCACCTCACGAGGATGCTCCCCGGCTTCGAGATCGTGGGGCTGCCCGAGACGGCGGTGCGCGAGAGCCGGGTGCGGGTGCGCGCCGCGCTGACGAACAGCGGCTTCGAGCTGCCGTCGCGGCACGTGGTGCTGAACCTCGCGCCCGCCGATCTGCGCAAGCGCGGCTCGACGCTCGATCTCGCGATCGGGGTGGCGCTCTTGACCGCGTGCGGGACCTGCGCGCCCAACCGCTTGGAGGAGACGCTGCTCTTCGGCGAGCTCTCGCTGAGCGGCGAGCTGCGCGGGGGACGCGGGCTCCTGCCGCAGCTCCAGGACGCGCGGCGGCGCGGGCTCACCGCGGCCGTCGTGCCGCAGAGCCAGCTCGCCGAGGCCTCGCTCGTCGAGGGCCTCGAGATCGTCGGCGCCCACGATCTGGCGAGCGCGATCGACTGGCTGAGCGGGCGGGTCGAGCTGCCGCGCGCGAGCGGCGCCGGGCCCGAGGTCGCCTCCTCGCCGACCGCCGAGCTCGCCGACGTGCAGGGGCAGGCGAACGC
>JAEZBP010000160.1 GCA_023427125.1 Pseudomonadota bacterium
GCGCTGCTCTTGGCCGAGGATCGCCTGGCGCAAGCCGTGGTGTCGGCGCCGGTCGCGGGCGTGGTCCTCTCGCGCGCGATCGAGGTGGGCGACACCGCCCGCCCGGGCGATCTGCTCTTCACGCTCGCGATCGACGGCGCGCCGCGCCTGCGCGTCGAGCCCGACGAGCGCTTCCTCGCGCAGCTCGCGATCGGGCAGCGCGCGCTCGCGAGCGCCGACGCCTTCTCCGATCACCCCTTCGCGGCGCGGGTGAGCTTCATCGCGCCCTCGATCGATCCGGACCGCGGCACGGTCGAGGTGCGCCTCCTGCCGGACGAGCCCGTCCCCTTCCTGCGGCCGAACATGACGGTCTCGGTCGAGATCGAGGTCGCTGAGGCCGCGGACGCGCTCGTCGTCCCGGCGGAGCTCGTGCACGAGGCGGCGAGCGACGCGCCATGGGTCTGGATCGTGGAAGGTGGGCAGCTCGCGAGGCGCGAGGTCCGGCTCGGACTGCGCGGCGACGAGGCGCTCGAGATCGCGGCCGGCCTCGTGGAGGGGCAGCGCGTCCTGCGCGTCACCGATCCGCGGCTCGCGCCCGGCGCCCGGGTGCGCACGGAGGGCGGGTGAGGACGGACCTCTTCCTCGCGCTCCGCTTCTTGCGCGAAGGCCGCACCCAGACGCTGCTCATCGCGGTCGGCGTCACGCTCGGCTCCGCGGTGGTGATCTTCCTGACCGGGCTGCTCTCGGGTCTCCAGACGTCGCTGATCGATCGCACCCTCGGCAGCCAGCCGCACGTCGTGGTGCGTCCCCTGCGCGACGAGGCGCGCCCGCTGCGCCGCGCCGAGGACGGCGAGTTCGTCCTCCGCCAGCGGGTCGAGGCCGCGCAGCGCCTGCGCTCGATCGTCGGCTGGCAGTCGGCGGTCCGCCGCGTCGAGCAGCTCGACGGCGTCGAGGCGGTCTCCCCCTTGGCGAGCGGGCCGGCCACCGCGATCCGCGGCACCGCGAGCCGCTCGATCGTCGTGATGGGCGCCTCACCCGAGCGCTTCGATCGCGTGATCCCGCTGCGCGGCGCGATCGTCGAGGGCTCCTTCGAGCTCGCCGGCGACGACGCGCTCCTCGGCGTCGAGCTCGCGGAGGATCTCGGTGTCCGCGTCGGCGATCTCGTGCGGCTGCGCCCCGCGTCGGGCGCCGACCAGTCCTTCCGTGTGCGCGGCCTCTTCGATCTCGGCAGCCGCGACGTCAACCGCCGCTGGGTCGTCGTCCCGCTCCGCGCCGGGCAGACCCTGCTCGGTCTCTCCGGAGGCGTCTCCGACGTCCACGTCCGCATCACCGACGTCTTCGACGCGAATCGCGTGGCCGACCGCATCGCGGGCGAGACGGGGCTCGTCGCCGACAGCTGGATCCGGAGCAACGAGCAGCTGATGGTCGGGCTCTCCGGCCAGCGCAGCTCCGGCAACATGATCACGCTCTTCGTCGTCATCGCCGTGGCGCTCGGCATCAGCAGCGTGCTGGTCGTCTCCGTCGTCCAGAAGTCGCCCGAGATCGGGATCCTGCGCGCCGCCGGGGCGAGCCGCGCGCTCGTCACCCGCGTCTTCCTCTGGCAGGGCGGCCTGCTCGGCCTGCTCGGCGCGCTCGGCGGCTGCGGCGCAGGCGCGATGCTCGGCCGAGTCTTCGAGGGGCTCGCGGTCAACGCCGACGGCACGCCGAAGTTCCCGGTCGATCAGTCGCCCGCCCTCTTCGCGGCGACGGTCGCCGGCTCGGTCGCGGTCGGCCTCGCCGCGGCCGTGTGGCCCGCGCGGCGCGCGGCGACGCTCGATCCGGTGGTGGCGATCCGCAGTGCCTGACGGAGCTCCCAGCATCGAGCTCTCTCAGCTCGCCAAGGACTACGGCGAGGGCAGCCTTCGCACGCGCGTCCTCCACGAGATCGATCTCGTCGTGCCGCGCGGACAGCTCCTCGCGATCGTCGGCCCGAGCGGCTCGGGCAAGAGCTCGCTCCTCAACCTGCTCGGCCTGCTCGATCGGCCGACCTCCGGCTCGCTCCGCCTCGCCGGCCGCGAGACGAGCGGCCTCGGCGACGACGAACGCACGCGGATCCGCGGCGAGCTCCTCGGCTTCGTCTTCCAGATCCATCACCTCCTGCCGGCCCTGACGGCCGAGGAGAACGTGGCGATGCCGCGGGCGGTGCTCAGCGGTCGCATCGACGCGGGCGCCCGCGCGAAGGCGCGCGCCGCGCTCCGTAGGCTCGGGATCGCCGAGCTCGCCGCTCGCAAGCCGAGCGAGATGAGCGGCGGCCAGCGCCAGCGCGTCGCCATCGCACGCGCGCTCGTCGGCGAGCCTTCCGTCGTGCTGGCCGACGAGCCGACGGGCAACCTCGACACCGAGTCGAGCGAGGCGGTCTTCGGCGAGATCCGCCGCCTCAACCGCGAGCTCGGCCTCACCTGCGTCGTCGTCACCCACGACGCGGCCCTCGCGGCGCGCTGCGATCGCGTGGTGGAGCTCGTCGACGGCCGCGTGAAGCGCGATGTGGTCCCCTGAATCGAATCAATCGATGGTCTGGCACTGCACGTCGCGCAGGACCGCGACGTTGTTGCCCTCCCAGCACTCGTCCTCGGCGCCCTCGGGATCGACGAGCACGTAGAGGTCGACCGCCTCCGCCGGCAGCATGCCGGTGCAGGTGACCTCCGTGCACATGCCGACCGTGAGCGCGACCGGCACCGGCGCGCGGCAGAGCTCGGGCCCGTCCTGCGCGCCGACGTGGAAGGCGATGTTGGTGCCCGCCGCGAGCGGGAGCGTGCCTCGGTTGCAGATCTGCGCGGGCAAGGTCGCGAGGTCCTCGTCGCAGATCACGCGGAGTGGGCCCGCCTGGCTGGCCGCCGTGAGATCGGCCTGGCCGAGCGCGTCGAGCTCGCCCTGCACGTTCTGGCGGAAGTTGTTGAGGGCGGGGTCGTCCCAGTTGTTCGTCCACGACGAGGTGCGAGGCACGCCCCCGCGCTCGTCGACGTGGGTCACCGCGTACGCGTGCTGGTTCCAGATCGGCCGCGAAGCGGCCCAGCGATCCATCGCGTCGCGCAGCACCACGATGCCGTGGTTGCGCTCGTAGATCGTGGTCGGCCGGAGCGGGTCGGGTGACAGGCACACGATCTCGCCGTAGTCGTTCACCGAGCTGACGATCTCGGAGTGGAAGTCGCCATCGACGTCGGCGATCACCGGGTTCTCGTAGGTGGTCCCGCTCGAGCGCGCGGCGCTGTAGCGCACCGCGCCGGTCGCGCCGTCGTAGATGCGCAGGTAGCACTCGTCCGCGTAGACCGCCTCCGCCGCGCCGTCCGCGTCGAAGTCGAAGACGCTCGAGCCGGTCACGTTCGAGCTTCCGTCCTGGCTGGGCTGCGACCAGAGCACACCGTCGGTCCGGCCGCTCGCGCAGCGGGCGGGATCGCCGCCGGAGACGCAGTCGAGATCGAAGACGGCGTACGCACCGCCGCCGGCGCTCGCGAACTCGCGGCGTCCGTCGCCGTCGAAGTCGA
>JAEZBP010000023.1 GCA_023427125.1 Pseudomonadota bacterium
ATGAAGAGGAGCGCGGCGAACCGAAGCGGCATCGGGGCAAGTCTAACGCCGCTGGCCCGGGCTGCCTCGCGCGCCGCGCCACGCCCGGCGCCGCGACTTCCCGATCGGCCGGAGCGCGAGGGTTGAAGTAAGCTGCATGGCATGAGCGAGCCGGCGCGCGACCAGCGGATGACGTTCGAAGAGGTGGCCGAGCTCGACCCCGATCGCGATGGGGGCGAGCTCGAGGCGGGGAGGTTCGTTCCGGTGACGAGGAACACGTGGAATCACGGTGTGATCGTGGGCAACGCGTACGCGGCGCTCCGCACGTATGTCCGCGCACACCCCGGATGGAGCATCTCAGTCGGCGATCCCGGCACCAAGCTGCAGGGCAATCCACCGACCCTGCGCGGCCCCGACGTCGGCGTCATTCGCGCCGAGCGCGTCCCGTCGGGCAAGGGTGTCGCCGGCTGGCTCGAGGGCGCGCCCGATCTCGCCGTGGAGGTCTCGGGCGACGCCCAGGGATGGTCCGAGCTCATGACGAAGGCGCTCGAGTACCTCGGCGCCGGCGCGCGCATGGTGTGGCTCCTCGACCCCGACGCGCGCCGCGTCGTCGTCTGCACCCCGCCGAGCAGCGTGAAGGTGCTCGGCCCGAACGACGCCCTCGAGGGAGGCGACGTGCTGCCCGGCTTCCGCTGCGCGGTGAGCGAGCTCTTCGAGTAGCGGTGCGCACGGCCTTCGACACGTTCGCCGATGCCCTCGAGGCGGCGGGGCTCGAGGTGGTCGATCGCGATCTCGATCAAGGTCCCTGCGTGACCGTCGCGGACGGCGACGCCTCGGTGTTCTTCGAGCTCGCGCGTCGCTCTCCGAGCTCGCCTTGCTACACGCGCACCGAGCGCTTCGACGTCTCGGCGCGGCCGCTCGTCCGCGGCGACAGGATGACGGCGAGCGAGCGCGCGATCGCCGAGCGCGCGATCGAGGTGCTGCGGGCCTGGGAGCGCGAGCTCGTCCTGCCGGCGCGCGAGGAGGCGGAGCGCGGATCGGAGGTGCGCGAGGTCGAGGTCGAGCGCGCGCTCGTCGCCGAGTGCGAGGGCCGCTACTACCTGAACCCCTACGTCGGCTGCAGCATCGGCTGTCCCTTCTGCTGGGTGGCCGATCGCGCGGACCTCGGCCGCGCGCTCACCGGGCGCGCCGCCGTGCCTTGGGGCCGCTGGGTCGACGTGAAGGTGAACCTGCCCGCCATCGTGCGCGAGGAGGTCCGGCGCCTGACGCCCGGCCCGGTGCGGATGAGCCCGGTGGTCACCGACCCCTACCAGCCGCTCGAGCGCCGCTACCGCGTGAGCCGCCGGTGCATCGAGGCGCTGCTCGAAGCGCGCTTCGTGCCGATCGTGCTGACCCGGGCCCGCCTCGTGCTCGAGGATCTCCCGCTCCTCGCCGCCCACCCCGAGCACGTCGCGGTCGGCGTCTCGATCCCGACCGACGACGACGGCGTGCGCCGCGCCTTCGAGCCCCGGGCCGATCCGATCGACGCGCGCCTGACGACCCTCCGCGCGCTCAAGGCCGCGGGCATCGTGACGTTCGCGGTGATCCAGCCGGTCCTGCCGATGGACGCCGAGCGCCTCGTCGCCGCGATCGCGCCGCACGTGGACGCGGTGCGCCTCGACCGGATGCACGAGAGCGCGCGCGCGCTCCCGCTCTACGAGCGCGCCGGCCGCCTCGACGCGGCCGATCCGCGCTTCGCCGAGGACACGCTCGCGCGCCTGCACGCGGGCTTCACCGCGGCCGGTGTGCCCATCGACACCCGCGACGACCTCGCGTCGATGGTGCTCGAGGTCCTCGCGAAACGCTCCCTCTCTTGATGCTCCCGGGAAGGGGGCTGTGAGGGAGGACGTTCGTTGGCTATGTTGCGCGACATGAGTGAAGAGGCAGACAGCCCGAAGCCGCACGCCACCTATGACGACTTCCTGAAGACCGCGATCCGGAAGTACTGGGATCAGGGCTCCGACCGCGTGAACTTCATCGCGCTCCTGCTCGCCTCGCGCGAGGCGTGGGAGGTGGCGTGGGAGGGAGCGCGCAAGCCGGGGACCGGCAAGAAGCTGCTGACCGGCGCCGCCGGGGCGGCGGCCGTCCTGGTGGTGCTGCGGCTCTTGTTGGGCGGACCGATCGGCCTGCTCCTGACGGGGGCCTCGGTCGCCTCGCTCGGCGCGCTCTACGTGAAGAACCACAAGCGCATCTGGGCGCAGCAGGAGCGCTACAAGCTCCTGATCGACGAGTACCGCGGCAAGCACATGTCGGTGCGCGCGAAGTTCGTCGACGGCGGGCTCGACAGCGACGAGCGCGACCTGATGATCGACGGCCTGCTCCGCCGCTTCCTCGAGCAGCTCGACGTCCAGCCCGACCTCGGCGAGACCGAGGAGGAAGAGGGCGACGGATCCGACGAGGAGCTCGACGAGACGGAAGACCGGGAGTAGCCGAGTGGGCCGGATCGCGGTGCTGACGTCCGGCGGCGACGCGCCGGGGATGAACGCCGCGGTCCGCGCGATCGTGAAGGTCGCGGCCGGGCGCGGCGTCGAGGTGCTCGGCGTCGAGCGCGGCTATCAAGGGCTGATCGACGATCATCTGAGGCCGCTGACCCGCCACGCGAAGAGCGGGAGCGCGGGCGCCCTCGCGCCCACCACCGAGGTCGAGCTGAGCGCGAGCCTCGGCGGCAGCTTCCTCGGGACCGCCCGCTGCCGCGCGTTCTACGAGCCCGAGGGGCGCGCCCAGGCCGCGAAGGCGCTGGCGAAGCTCGACGGGCTCGTCGTCAT
>JAEZBP010000231.1 GCA_023427125.1 Pseudomonadota bacterium
GGGCAGCGCGATGCGCGGGAGATCCTCGACGTCTCGGGCAGCGAGCACGACGACGCGCCGCCCTTCGCCGGCCGCCCTCGCCGCCTCACTCGCGAGCAGGCCCGCGTCCACCGCGCGCACCTCGGCGTGGGGCGCGTAGTGCGAGGCGAGCGTGCCGGGCGCGCGGACCTGACCGCCGCCGACCACGACAGAGCCGAGCACGGACTCGAGCGCCTCACGCGCGATCCCGCCCGGGCGGAGCAGCCGCGGCTCGCTCGGCACGCTGAGATCGACGATCGTCGACTCCACGCCGACCTCGCACGGCCCTCCGTCGAGCACGAGATCCACCCGCCCATCGAGCTCGCTCACGACGTGCGCGGCGCTCGTCGGGCTGACCGATCCGAAGCGGTTCGCGCTCGGCGCGGCCAGCCCTCCGTCGAAGGCGTCGAGCAGCGCGAGCGCGAGCGGGTGGCTCGGCACGCGCAAGCCCACCGTGGGCTGGCCGCCGGTCACCGCGCCCGGCACGTCCGGGTGCTTCTCGAGGATGATCGTCAGCGGCCCCGGCCAGAAGCGCGAAGCGAGCGCGCGCGCGGCCTCGGGCACGGCGCGCGCCCAGCGATCGAGGTGCTCCGCGCTCGGGAGATGCACGATGAGCGGGTGCCCGGCCGGCCGGCCCTTGGCCGCGAAGATGCGCCCGACCGCGGCCTCGTTCCGCGCGTCGGCGCCGAGGCCGTACACGGTCTCGGTCGGGAAGGCGACGAGCCCGCCCTCACGGAGGATCGCGACCGCATGCTCGATCTCGGAGCGCACCCGAGACGTTTGGCACGCGCGCGCTACTCGCGCCGCTGGAAGACGATCGGGTAGCGCACCTCGACGGGCTCGCTAGGCCCGGCGCGCAGGCGCACGGTGCCGAGGGTGCGGGCCGCGCAGGCCGCGAGGCCGTCCGAGCCCGTCTCGTTCTCCTCGGCGTGCACGCCGGCGAGGTGGCCCGGCGGCATCACCTGCATCGTGATCACCATGCGGCCGCCCGCGTCGGGGTTGCCGGTCGTGATCTCGCGCTCGAAGCAGCGCTGGACCGCGGTCATCTTGCGGCGCAGCGCCTGGGTGAGCTCGCGCGGGTTCCAGCCGGGCGGGAGGGGATCGGTGATCGGCCCGGTGGGATCCGGCCGGACCACCAGCACGACCTCTTCGACCGGCCGGCCCTCGTCGACCTGGCGACCGGCTCGGGCGTTGCGCGCGAGCCGTCCGAGATCGCCGAGGCATCCGTCGCCGGTGCAGAGGCTCGTCGAGCCCTCGCGGGTGTCCAGCACGCTCGGGTCGCCGTTCATCGTCACGCCGGCGCTCGACATCTCGAGGAGCTCGCCCGCGCTCGGCATGTTCGCTCCGTCGATCAGGTCACGGATCCCGCTCTCCTGCCCGCCCATCAGCGCCCCGATCGTGCTGATCGCGTGGCGCGCCAGCGCGCGGGCGTCGTCATCGCTGAGCGAGGGCTGGGGGTTCGGCGAGGAGCGAGGGTCGCGCGGGCTCGGCGGCGCGCTCGTGTCCGAGTGGTTGTCGGCGAGCGCGTCTCCGCCGTCGTCGCTCGGCGTGTCCGGCCCCTGCATGGGCTCGACGGGCGGGTCCTCCGGCATGGGCGCCGGCGGAAAGATGATGTCGGCTCGATAGGTCTCGGGGATCAGCGCTCGCTCGATCGGCCAGTCCGCCTCGAGCACCACCGCGACGAACGCGAAGTGCAGCATGAAGCTGCCGGTCACGAAGGCGGTGAACCACCAGTCGGCCCGCTGGAAGAGGCCGCCGCGCAGCGACGGAGGCAGCGGCGCCACCTTCCGCGCCGGAGGGCGCTCGACGACCTGCAGGAGCACCACGAGCTCACCGACCACCACGCGGGCGCGCGCGTCGTCGTCCAGCGCGAGCTCGATCGCCTCGCCGCCGAGCTCGCGCTCGCCGCCGCGCCCGGTGAACGACGGATGGAGCGAGAGATGCCAGCGGCCGTCGCGGAAAAAGGCGAGCGGCGCGCGCGCCGCGATCACCGCGGTGTGCACGTCGCCCTCGCGTCCGACGGTGAGCGTCTCCTCGGGCCCGATGCGGGCCTCCCGCACGATGCGCGCGTCCTTCACGAGCGCGAAGCGCAGCCAGCGCGCGCCGCTCGCCTCCGGCGCGGCGCGCATCGCGCGGGTCATCGCCCCCGGACGCACGTCTCGGGCCCCGCGATGGCGGGTGTGGGGAGTAGGCTCGATCAAGCGACACCTCCGGCGAGCGCGAGGCCCGCGTTGCGCTTCCAGGCCCGTCCGACAGCGCCCTCGGCGCGAGGTTCCGCGCGGGCCCGAGATCCGTCAGGGGGCTTCGGGGCTTCCGTCGCCGCTCTTCGCGGCCGCGCGCTTCGCCATCACGAGCGGCATCACGTACGGGAAGCCGATGCGCATCGCGTCGACGTCCGGATCGATCTGCCCGACCAGCCAGAACATCAGGACCGACGCGCGCTCGACGTAGAACCACCCCTCCGGGTACTCGACCGAGCGCATCAGCGCGCGCAGCTCCTCGCGGGCGACCTCCGGATCGGCCAGCTGCTCGAGCTCCTGCGGGGTCGCGCGCATCAGCGCCCCGGGTGTGCGGTCCTTGATGCGGAGGAGCTTCGAGAAGTAGGTCATCACCGTCTTCTCGAGGAGCTCCCGGTCGGCCTCCTCGGAGACGAAGCCCATGCGATAGAACCCCTCGAGCAGGAGCTCGCCGTCCTCGTCGAGGATCCCCTGCAGGATCTCGATCATCCCGTCGACCATCTCCTGCTTCACCTCGCTCACCGCGCCGAAGTCGAGCACCACGATGCGCGGGCGCGAGGGCTTGGGGCCGGGCTGCACGAGGAAGTTGCCCGGGTGCGGATCGGCGTGGAAGAGGCGGTGGACGAAGATCTGCTCGTAGAACGACTCGACGAAGCGGACCGCGACCGCGTGCGGATCGATCCCGAGCTCGGGCATCTCGGCGACGCGGCTGATCTTCAGCCCCTCCATGAACGTCATCGTGAGGACGTCACGGGTCGTCAGCTCGCGCACGACCTCCGGGAAGAGGATGTCCTTCGCGTGGCCGAAGTTCTGGGCCATCGCGTCCATCATCGCCGCCTCGTGCAGGTAGTCGGTCTCGCGGCGGAGCAGATCGACGAGCGCCTCGTGCACGCGCTCGATGTTGCGCATCGGCACGAACCACTCGTAGACGACGATCGCGATGCGCAGGACGCGCATGTCGACCTTGATGACCTCGCGGATGCCCGGGTAGAGGACCTTCACGGCGACCTTGCGGCCGTCCTTGAGCCACGCCTCGTGCACCTGGCCGAGAGAGGCCGCGGCGATCGGCTGCTCCTCGATGCGCGCGTAGAGCTCCGGCGCGGCGCGGCCGAGGTCCGTGACGAAGGTGGCCTCGAGCTCGTGGAAGGGGCGCGGCGGGACCTGATCCTGCAGCGCCTCGAGCTCCTTCGTGTACACGCGCGGGAGGAAGCCGCCCATGATCGAGAGGACCTGGCCGAGCTTGATGTAGACGCCGCGCAGGCGGAGGATCGCGCGGAGCAAGCGGCGCGCGTTGCGCTGATCGACGCGCTTGCGCCGCCGCCAGAGCCAGCTCGGGAGCCGCAGCTCGTCGCGGCCGGTCTCGGGGTTGCGCTCGTAGGTGCGCAGCAGCTGCGATAGGCCGAGCTGGAGCGTGTAGCTCGCGAAGATCACGCCCAAGACCCAGAGGGCCCGGACGAGCCGAACGAAGAGCTCCATGGGCCGCGGCCGCAAGCTAGCACGCGTGTTTGCCGGCGCGCGG
>JAEZBP010000238.1 GCA_023427125.1 Pseudomonadota bacterium
GACGACGGGTGCCGCCGGGGCTCCCGTCACCGGTGTCGTCGGTGCCGCGGGCGCGACCGGAGCCACCGGCACCGGCCCCTCGACCGGCGGGCGCAGCAGCGTGCCGAAGCGCGGCTGCCACTCCGGCGGGCGCTCGAGGATCAGCCGCTCGGTCACGATGCGCGCTTCCGCCTGACGCGTCGCCCAGTCGGTGACGTTGGTTCCCGCGATCCGGAACTGCATGGCGTCGCGGAGGAACTCGAGCTGCTCCTCGTAGAAGTCCGCCGGCGTCTTCCGCGTGGTCTGGGGGCCTGTGGACGGGAACGCGTCGCGCTGAGGAGGCGGCGCGAAGTCCAGGAAGCCCGCGAAGCGCTCTCGCACGCCGCGCGGCGTGAGCTGGTTGGCGAGCGGCGGGCACGAGCGGCTCAGGCGCCGCTGCGCGTCGGCCTGGCCCGCGCGGAGGAGGCGGCCTGCGTTGCCCTGGCCGAGGCGCTTGCCGAGCCGCTTCTGTGCCTCTCGCTCCGCCTCGCGCTGCGCCGCCCCCGCCGCCGCGCTGCCGGCCCCGCCCCCGCCGCCGCTCGGCGCGTCGAGGGTCACCTCGCGGTCGATCTGCCGGACCAGCATCGTGATGCGCGGCGGGTTGCCTCCGATGAGCTGCGAGAGCTGGATGAGCGACTCCTCGTCGGTGTGCGGCACCGACACCTCGATCGCGTCGATGAAGCGCTGCCACTCCTGCACGTAGCGGTTCAGGTAGTAGCTCTTCAGCGCCTCGACCTGGCAGACCCGCTCCTGTTCGGCGCGCCGCTCGTCGTCCGGCGGCGGATGCCCGAGCACCCACGGCTCGCCGAAGAAGCGCGCCGCGTCGGTGTCGAGCATGTCGCGCACGTAGCGCTCGTAGCCGTCCCGCGTGAACGCGAAGCGCACCCGCTCGCGCGAGGTCAGCGTCGTCACGTCGCGACCGAGCATCCGCTGGAGGGTCATGTCGGCCCCGCGCGGGCGCACCTCCTCGATGATGCCCTCGATGGCCATGTCGAAGCCGCCGACCGCGTTGAACACGCCTCGCACGCGGCCCACCGCAGACGGGTTGCGCGCGAAGTAGAGCTCCGGGTGGCCCGCCATGCTGCGGACGTAGTAGTCGACGTTCTGCTGGATCTGCGCGTAGCCCGCGTCGGCGCGCCGCGTCTCCGTCGCGTCCTTCCAGCGCGTCACGAGCGCCGTTCGCACGAAGTCGGCCAGATCGCCGTCGAGCGAGATCGGCTCGGCCGTGTTCTCGTCGCGCGGGAGCGTGAGCAGGAGATGGAGCTTGAGGCGGTTGTACATGGCGCGCATCTCCTGCGCGTCGGGCCGCGCGCCGCTCTCGAAGCGGCGCCCGAAGGCCTCCATCTCGGCCGCGTCGGCGTTCACGATCGGCAGCATCACGCGCCGCCGCAGCACGTCGAGGTAGGCGTCGCGGACGGGCTCGTACACTTCGTCCTGGTACATGCCCATGGAGTGCGAGACCGGCGGCAGGTCGTCGTAGTCTTCGAGCCTCATCGTCTGCGCGCGCAGCTTCTCGATGACCGCCGGCGCGAGCGGGTCGACGCCCTCGCCGGCCGTCGCCTCGTGCGTCTCGTCGATCACCTGTCGGGTCTCGTCGAGCAGCTGGCGGTTGTTGTTCCAGGCGATCGCGGGGACGCCGCTGATGCCGAGCGCGAACAGGAAGATGGTCGAGGCCGCGAGGTAGGTCGCGCGCCGCTGCCGCTTGACCTCCTCGGGGCTGCGCATCGCGACCGCCGCGTCCTTGAAGACCACCTTCGCGAACATGTCGCGGAGGAAGTAGCTCTTCGCCTCGACCTGCGGCGCGGGCAGCTGCACCTGCGGCTGGCCGAAGGCCTCGGCCATCCGCGACATCACGCGATCGATCGGCCGCCCCTCCTGCGTCCCGCTCGTGAAGTACACGCCGCGCAGGCGCGGCGTCTCCTTGAAGACGTTCTCCAGGAAGAGGTGGTGGACGAAGTCCGGGAGGTTCTGCTTGATGACCGCGGTCTGCTGCGGGAAGGCGTAGACCATCTCGCGGCTCGCGACCTTGCGCTCGTCGCCCATGCGCTTGAGCGCGCGGTGCTCGAGGATCGCGACGAGGTGATCGAAGGCCCGCGAGAAGTACTCGTTCACCGGACCGATCGGCTTGCTGAGCGGGGCGGTGAAGCCCCACGACTGGCTGCGGTCCTCCTTCGTCATCTCGCCGAAGGTCTCGAGGAAGCCCGGGATGAGATCGCACTTCGTGAAGAGCACGTAGACCGGCAGGCTCAGCGAGAGGCGGCCCTGCACCTCGTCGATGCGCTCGCGGACCCGCCGCGCGAGCGCCAAGGTCTCGTCCTCGCGGGCGCCGCCCAGATCCCCCACGCTGACCGCCGCGATGATCCCATTCAGCGGCTTCTTCGGGCGGAAGCGCTTGATGAGGTCGAGGAAGGCGAGCCACTCGTCGCGATCCTCGTCCTCGCTCGTCCACCGGCCCGCGGTGTCGAGGATCACGCCCTCGCTGGTCATCCACCAGTCGCAGTTGCGCGTGCCGCCGAGGCCGCGCACGCCGCCGCCCGAGGCCGAGAGGTAGGGGAACTCGAGCCCCGAGTTGCGCAGCGCGGTGCTCTTGCCGCAGCCCGGCGGGCCGATGATCGCGTACCAGGGCAGCGCGTAGAGCGCCTTCTTGCCGCCCTTCTTGCTGGTCTTGAGCGCCGCGACCGCCTTCTGGAACTCGGCGTTCATCTCGGCGATCTCGTGCTGGAGATCGGGGCGCGCCGACGCCGCCTGCTGCGCCGCTTGGGCCGAGAGCGCCCGCTCGAGGTCGCGCGCCGCCCGCCGCTCGCGCAGCTTGCCGAGGCCGAAGAGGAGGAGCAGCACCAGCCCGACCAGGAGCGTGATGAGCGTGGGGTAGAGGAGCGGCAGCTGGAAGAGGATCGCGACCATCCAGGACAGGACGACGATCACGCCACCGACGATGTACTTGACCATGTGCTCTCGCCCGCCTCGGTGTCTGGTCCTCGAGGGGCCACCGGCCCCGGCGGCGCAGTCGACCAACG
>JAEZBP010000267.1 GCA_023427125.1 Pseudomonadota bacterium
CGGCGACCAGCCGCCGCCGAGCGCCTGGACGGTGCCGCTGCCGCCGGTCCAGGTGATCGCGAGGTCGCTCGTCGTGCGCGCGACGGCTCGCTCGGTCCTGCTCGCGTGCTTCGGCGTGCTCGACGACGACGCTGCTGCTGCGCCACCGACGTCATCGCTGCACGCGGAGCGTGGAGATGGGCGTCGGACCGACGAAGGGCTCGATCCCACGAAGCTCGTACTTGCCCCAACACACGACGGTCCCACCCGCGCGGCGGGCGCAGAACGAGTCATCGGCGGCGGTGATCTCGACGAGATCGTCGAGGCCGGTCGGGTCCTCGGCTGGGCCGAGGCGGCCACCCGGCGCGCTCGACCAACAGAGCGCGCGACGGCGGTCGGTGAGGCCGCATACGCGGTGCTCGCTCGCCGCGAGCTGGGTGAACGCGCGCACTCCGTCGGGCCGCGCGAGCCGCTCCGGGTGGACGGAAGGGCCCTCCCAACACGCGATCTCGCCGCCGCTGAGCGCGCACGCGCGCACCGATCCGACGGTGACCTGCGTGACGGGCGCAGGCAGCGTGAGCGAGGTCGGCGAGCGCTGCCAGCTCCAGCAGTCCACCTGCGCGCCGAGCGCGGCGCACCCGCTCCCGGCGAAGAGTTTGATGATGGGCCTGGACGCGAGCTCGGGAGGCGGGCCATCCGCGGGGCAGCCGAGGCGGCCGTCCGCGTCGCGACGGCAGACGCCGCTGAAGTGGAGCACGAGCTCGCCATCGGCCGGAAGATCCCTCATCCGACGGGGAGCCTGGATGTCTGCCAAGCCTTCGCTCGTCGTCACTCGACCCCAACAGGACACCCCGTCCGCCCGCCGCGCGCAGGCCTGACCGGAGCCCGCCCAGAGCCGCGTCGCGCCTCGGTCGATATGAACGATCGGGGTAAACGCGATCTCGTTTCGCCCGCCGAGCACGTACCCCCAACACGAGATGCGGCCGGACCCGTGGCGCGCGCAGTGCGTCAGACCGGCGCTCGCGAGCTCCTCCGCGCCCTCGATGCCCTCGATCGAAGAGAACGGCGGCGTGCCTGGCGTCAGCATGGGGCTCCGCTCGCCCCAGCAGCGCACGTCGTCGTCGGTCACTGCGCACGTGGAGTGATTGCCGGTCGCTACGGCGCGCGCGGAGGGCACTTCGGCGCGCACCGCCCCGCCCCCCACGAACGGGCCGTCCACGCGCTCGGTGTCTCTGCCGAGCTGCCGCTCGAGGTTGCTGCCCCAGCAGGCGACGGCACCATCGTCGAGGAGCGCGCACGCGTGGCTCGTGCCCGACCCGGCCAGCGCCACCGCACCCGAGACCCCCTCGACCTGCAGGAACGGCGCGGGAATCTCGCGCATGATGTCGTCTCGCGGGCCCAGCCGGTCGATGTTGTCCGCGCACCGCACGGCGCCGGCGCGCGTGCGCGCGCAGAGCGACGGGACCGAGCCCTCATTGATGTACGCCACCTCCACCGCGTCGGTGATGCCCGGCTCGCGAAACGAGGGCGGGTGCTCGAAGTTGGCCACCCCGTACTCGGTCGCTCGGCCGTCCTCGCGCCAGCAGCGGATCGTGCCGTCGGCGATCGCGGCGCAGGCCCGGCCCGAGCCGACCGCGAGGTCGACCGCGCGGCTCAGTCCGACGACCGGCCGCGGCTCGTCCCAGTCGCTCCAGCAGGCGACGCGGCCGCTCGCACGGCGCGCGCAGGCTTGCGCTCCCCTGTGCGCGATCTCGACCTCCACCGCGTCGTCGATCCCGGGCACGGTGCTGGGCGCGTGGGGGACGTGCGCCCTCCCGAGCTCGCCCCAGCAGCTGACCTCGCCGCTTCGACGCCACGCGCAGGTGAGGTCGCCGCCGGCGACGACCCCGACCGCATCGTCGATCCCCGGCACGTTCCTCTGGCGTACGCCCGAGTCGTCGATCGCGCCGAGCTGCCCCTTCTGATTATCTCCCCAGCACGTGATGCGGCCGCCGTCGTGGAGCAGGCACGCGTGCGCGGCTCCGGCCGTGAGGTGGGCGCGGAGCGGCACCGCGGGCAACGCGACCACCTCGACCTCCTCCACCGGAGGATCCACCTGCGGGACGCGAGGTGCCGGCTCCTCCAGCGTGGGCCTTTGTCCCTCGGATTCGATCGAGCGCGTGGGCGGGGTCGCTTTGCCCGCCGGCTCATCGGGCCCGCACGCCAGGACGAACGCCGCGATGGTGAGCGTGAGCGAGGTCTTCGTCATGGCGTGTGCCCTCCCGAGGCGTTGCTCGCGCGTGGCGGGCGGGCCGCTCAGGGACAGTCGTCCACCACCGTGGCGCCGTTGCCACGGATGATGGCCAGCGACTCCGCGACGTCTGCGCACTCGTAGAAGTTGTCGGTGACGTCGAGCGTTCGCAGCTGGGTGAGCGCCTCGAGCGGCGTCAGGTCGCGGATGCAGTTGCTGTAGAGGTCGAGCGTCTCGAGCTGCGTCATGGCGGCGAGCGCGGAGATGTCCTCGACGCAACCGTCGCTCGCGTCCAGCTCGACCAGGTTCACCAGCGGATCGAGCGGATCGAGGCTGCCGGGCGCATCCAGGGTGCCGGGCACGGCGTAGTCCAGGCGGAGCACGGTCAGCTGGACCAGGCTGCCCAGCGGCGTGAGGTCGAAGCTCGCGTCGCGGATGGTGAGCTCGCGAAGCGAGCGCAGCCCCGCGAGCGGCGTCACGTCGCGAATGCGGTCCGCGTCCGTGTCGGACGGGAGGTGGCGCGCGTCCAGCGTCAACACCTCGAGGCCGGTCAGGCACTGCGCGCCCTCGAGGCTGCGCAGCGGCGTCCCGGCGTCGCCACGCACGTACTCGAGCTCGGTGATCGCAGCGAGCTGGGCCGCGGTCAGCGGAGCGGCCGCGCCCACCGCGAGCTCCTGGCGGACGAGCCCGTCGAGCACGGGATCGGAGAAGACGTCCAGGCCATCGCATGCGATCTCCGGGCCCGCGGCGTCGCCCCCGTCGCCTGCATCGCGCGTCATCGCCGCGTCCGCTGCCCCGGCGTCGTCCCCGTCGCCTGCATCGCGCGCCATCGCCGCGTCCGCTGCCCCGGCGTCGCCCCCGTCGCCTACATCGCGCGTCATCGCCGCGTCCGCTGCCCCCGCGTCTCCACCCACGACGCCGCCGCAGCCGGCGAGCAGTAGCGCAATTGAGAATATGCAGGCTCTCACGCCGCGATCATCCTTCGGGTTCGCGATCCCCGCAACGACGCCGCCAGATCACCCCGCCCCCGCGGCGACGCGACACCGAGCCGTCCCCGATGATCGCAGCGCCGCTACTCGGGATACATCTGCCCGAGGAAGCTCATCGCCGTGAACGTGGTCTCGTAGCCGCCCACGTCGCGCACCTCCTGGGTGTGGATCTGCACCCCGATGGGGTGGCCGCTGTGGAGCGCCTGGAGCGCCTCGGCCGGGACGGTGAGCGCGCCTGCGCTGGCCGGCGCCTCGCACTCGACGGCCACGCGGCGATCGGAGGTCGGCGACCAGCCGCCGCCGAGCGCCTGGACGGTGCCGCTGCCGCCGGTCCAGGTGATCGCGAGGTCGCTCGTCGTGCGCGCGACGGCTCGCTCGGTCCTGCTCGCGTGCTTCGGCGTGCTCGACGAC
>JAEZBP010000271.1 GCA_023427125.1 Pseudomonadota bacterium
CGCGCACGCCGATCGCGAGACCCGAGCGCGACGACCTGCGCGAGAGCGTCCGGCTCGGCCCGGCGGTCTTCGGGCGCGGCTACCTCGACGCGATCGACGACGCGCAGATCCTCGCGTGGGAGGCCGAGCAGGCCTCGCGTGACGACGGCATCTCGGGCCGCGCGCACCGGCTCGCGAACGGCGCGCTCGGCCGCTTCGGACTGAAGGCGCGGCTCGCCACGCTCGAGGAGTTCGTCGCCGACGCGTTCCTCGGCGACATGGGGCTCACCTCGCCGCTCCGCCCCGACGAGCCGCCGAACCCCGACGGCCTCTCGGACGACGCGCGCCCCGGCGTCGATCTCACGGGAGAGGAGATCGCGCTCGTCGCCGACTACGTGCGCATGCTCGCGATCCCTCGCCGCGCTGAGACCATCGAGAGGAATGGCGCCGCGCTCTTCGAGGCGGTGCGCTGCTCCGTCTGTCACGCACCGAGCGCACGGACCCGAGCGGACGGGCCGATCGCCGCGCTGCGCGACGTCCCGGTCGCGCTCTACACCGCCCTGCTCTTGCACGACATGGGCGAGGGCCTCGCCGATGGCGTCTCGGAGCACGACGCGAGCGGCCGCGAGTGGCGCACCGCCCCGCTGATCGGCATCCGCCACCTCCGCGGGCTCCTGCACGACGGCCGCGCCGAGAGCGTGCGCGAGGCCATCGAGGCGCACGCGTCCGAGGGCTCCGAGGCCAACGATTCCGTCGAGCGCTTCCGCGCGCTCTCCACGGTCGATCAGGACGTGGTCGTCGCGTTCGTGGAGGCGCTGTGAGCCGCGCGAGCTGGCTCGTCATCCTGGCGCTCGCGTGCGGTGAGCCAGCGCCACCCGAGCCTGCGCTCTCACCCTCGGACCGCGCCGTCATCGAGGTGAAGCGCTACGTCGACACGCACGTGAGCGCGCTGGCGAGCGCGTCGAGAGATCTCTGCGCCGCGGCGCCGGCGCCCGACGCGGACGGCTGGTCCCTCGAGCACGATCGGGCCGCAGTCGAGGCCATGCGCGGTCACTGGCGGCGCGCGCGCGTCGAGTACGAGCGGATCGAGGGCGCGATCGCGGTCCTCTTCCCCGAGCTCGATCAGGACGTCGACGGCCGCTACGAGCACGAGGCCGAGCTGCGGCGCGACGAGGCGCCCTTCGATGGACGGGGCTTCATCGGCATGCACGCGATCGAGCGCATCCTCTTCTCGAGCGACACCTCCGCGCCCGTGCGCGCGTTCGAGGAGGCGCTGCCCGGCTACGTCGCGCCGCGCACGCCGGCGAGCGAGGAGGAGGCCCGCGCGTTCACCGAGGGGCTCTGCGCGCAGCTGGTGCGCGACGTGAGCACGATGGAGCGGCAGCTCGCGCCGCTCGCGCTCGATCCGCCGACCGCGTGGCGCGGCATCCAGGGCTCCATCGAGGAGCAGAGCGAGAAGGTGCTCCTCGCCGCGACCGGGCAGGACGAGTCGCGCTACTCGGAGAACACCCTCGCCGACATGCGCGCCAACCTCGAGGGCGGACGCGCGGTGCTCGCGGCGTACGAGCCCATGCTGGCCCCCGAGGCGCGCGCCGAGATCGATCGCCGCATGGACGAGCTCGAGCGCGCCTACGCGGCGATCGGCGGCGACGCGCTGCCGGAGGTGCCTCCGGGCTTCGATCCGGACTCGCCCTCCGAAGCGCACCTCGCGACCGACTACGGCCGGCTGTTCACGCTGCTCGCCTCCGCCAGCGATCCGCAGGTCGAGGGCTCGCTCGCCCACGCGCTCAGGCGCGCGGGGGACGCCATGGGCATCCCCCCTCTCGCGCGGTGAGCTATCGGTCAACGGCAGACGAGCAGCTCGAACTCCACGCGGCGGTTGGTCTCCCGGCTGAGCTGCTGGCTACGGCCGCACGACTCGTTCGCGCGCGGGCGGCTCGAGCCCCAGCCCATCGTGTCGATCATCTCGCGGGGCACGCCCATGGCCACGAGCTCCATCGCCACGCGCGAGGCGCGGGTCTCTGAGAGGGCCATGTTGTTGACCTCGGAGCCGCAGGTGTCGGCGTGGCCCTCCACCCGAACGCGACGGATGTCGTTGCGGGTCGACGCGGAGCGCACCATCTCCCGGAGGATCTCACGGTTCTGGAAGTCGAGGTCGCTGCCGCTCGTCGGGAACGTGACGAGCATCGGCATGTGCACCCACTGGTCGCGGCACGGCGGGGCCTGCTGGACGACCGCCACGACGGCCGGCGCCGCGCCCCCGCACCCGGCGAGCAGGACCGCCGCGAGCAGCGCACCCATGATTGCTGATTTCATCCGTTCTCCTCCCGCGCACCCGCGCGCGCTCAGTGTCGGGTGGCGGTGGCAGCCATCATGCTTACCGCCGCTCCCGTGCGTGACCGCGCGAGCATAATACCTGCGCCCCGAAGTTCGATCGGAGTTACGGACTCGATCGACGAGACGTCGTCTCGCGGGCGGTCACGCGACCGCGACGCGCCAGCGATCCCGCGCGAGCCGCTCGAAGCTCGTCTCGCGCCCGAGGAACGTGCGGATCACCTCGGCGTGGGTGCGGGCGTGCTCGGTCGGCTCGAGCGTGGTGAACGAGCCGCCCTCGCCGAGCGCCAGCGGAAGCAGGAGCTGATCGGCCAGGTGCTCGTCGGCCGCGACCTCGGCGCGGGTCACGCGGCGCACCTCGTCGGCGAGCCGCGCGGCGACCTTCTCGGCGAGCAGCCCCTTCTCGCCAAAGCTCGTGAGCACCAGCGTGACGTGCTCGTAGATGAGCTCGACGTGCGCCACGTTGCCGGGGCCCTGATCCGCGATCACGCGCTCGACCTCCTCGCCCTTGTGCAGGCCGAGCCGGTCGCGCAACACCTCGAGCTCACGCTGGCTGATGTGGGTCGGGAGCGAGGCCACCGTCGCGACCGCCCGGCGCCGCAAGAGGCGCCCCGGCTCCTCGAGCTCGAGCCGGCCGAGCGAGCCCGGGTGGACGCAGATCCGCACCCGCCCTCCCCCCGCCGGCGCGAAGCCCATCCGATCGAGCGAGGCCTCCACCTTGACGCCCATGCGCCCGAGCAGCGGCAGGTAGCTCTCCTCGAGGAACTCGAAGGGCGGCGCGAGCGGGTTGTGCGTCCCGCCCTCGACGGTGATCACGCTCGGCGCGCTCGCTTGAGCGAGCGGCAGCAGCACCGTCTGCAGCACCAAGGTCGCGCTCCCCGCGCTGCCGATCGCGAAGGTGTGATCGCCCGCGCGCACCGAGCCGGGCTCGAAGGTGAGCTCGCGCGAGCCGAGCTCGTCACCGCGCACGCGGGCGCCGCTGATCGCGGTGGCCGCGTTCACCGCCGTGAGGTGCTGGCGCAAGAGGCCCGGGCGCCTGCGGTTCGCGCGGATGTTCGTGATGCGGAACGGCTTGCCCGTCGCGATGGAGAGGGTGAGCGACGAGCGCAAGATCTGGCCGCCGCCCTCGCCGTGGCTTCCGTCGATCGAGATCATCGACCGATCATAGCGAGATCAGGGATCGAGGGTCGCCGTGACCAAGATCGCCCGCGAGTACGGCGCGGCGAAGGCGTCGCGGGTGACCTCGAGCTTGAACCCGCGCGCCTCGAGCAGGCGCTTCGCGCGCGGCAGGAGGAAGGTCAGGTAGTACATGATGAACTCCGGCTTGTAGAGCGCGTTGCGGACGCGAATGGCCGCATTGAAGCCGCGCGCGAGCCAGAGGGCAGGCGAGGTGATCGGCGGGAGCTCGCCGGTGACGAAGACGAAGCGCCCGCCGAGCCGGAGCACCTTCGCGATCTGCGCGACGAAGCGAGGCTCGTCCTTCTCGAGGATGTGCCCGAACGCGCCGAAGCACGTGACCACGTCGAACTCGCGCTCGAAGGGCAGGCTCAGCGCGTCGCCCTGAACCCACTCGAAGGGAGCGGTGCCGGGAGCGTCCTTCGTGCGGCGCGCGGCCTCCTCGAGCATCCCGGGGCTCCGGTCGACGCCGACGGCCTTCTCGGTCGCGAGCGGCCGGAACCACCGCAGCGCGGCGCCGGTCCCACAGCAGACGTCGAGCACCTTCCGCACCGGCTTGTCGGCCTTCGCGGTGTGCGCGGCCGCGACCTCCAGCACCGCGTCCGGGGTGCGGAAGGGCGTGAGATCGAACTTCGGCGCGAGCAGATCGTACCCGCGATCCGTCGACGACAGCGCCTGCTCGGCGAGCTCCCAGAGGGTGGGACCGTCAGGGTGGAACATGCGCTGTTCTTAGCCTCCGCACGCCCGACCGCAAAGGTGCTCGACGCCGGGCCCCGACTGTTTCGCCGGCCTATCCGTTCGGATACGCTCCGCGTCGAATGGCGAAGCGGCGCGTCGCGATCGGGCTCGTGGGATCCACGCTCGATGCAGGGAAAGGCGGAAAGCGATGGCAGCGGTGGCGGCCGACCGTCGCGCTCGCGTCGCAGCCGGCGCTCCCGCTCGATCGGCTCGAGCTGGTGCACCAGCCGGCCGCTCGAGAGCTCGCCGCGCGGCTGCGAGACGACATCCGCGAGGTCGCGCCCGAGACCGACGTGCGCCTGCACGAGCTCCCGCTCGCCGATCCGTGGGACTTCGAGGAGGTCTACGGCGCCCTGCACGACTTCGCGCGGCGCTACCCCTTCGCGCCGAGCTCCGAAGACTACCTGGTGCACATCACCACCGGCACGCACGTCGCGCAGATCTGTCTCTTCCTGCTGACCGAGGCGCGCTACTTCCCGGCGCGCTTGATCCAGACCTCCTCGTCGCGCGAGACCGGCGACACCATCGGGACCGCCCGCGTCATCGATCTCGATCTCTCCCGCTACGATCGGCTCGCGCGGCGCTTCGCCGCCGAGAAGCTCGAAGACCGCTCGTTCCTCAAGCAGGGGATCGACACCAAGAACGCCGCCTTCAATGCGCTGATCGAGCGCATCGAGCGGGTGGCCATCGCGTCGCGCGATCCGATCCTGCTGACCGGGCCGACTGGCGCCGGCAAGAGCCAGCTCGCCCGGCGCGTGTTCGAGCTCAAGCGCCGCCGCGGCCAGGTCGAGGGCGAGCTCGTCGAGGTCAACTGCGCGACGCTGCGAGGCGACCAAGCGATGAGCGCGCTCTTCGGGCACGAGCGCGGGTCGTTCACGGGTGCGGCCGCCGCGCGGAAGGGGCTGCTCCGCACCGCTCATCACGGGGTGCTCTTCCTCGACGAGATCGGCGAGCTCGGCCTCGACGAGCAGGCGATGCTGCTGCGCGCCATCGAGCACAAGCGCTTCCTCCCGGTCGGCGCCGATCGCGAGGTCGAGAGCGACTTCACGCTCTTCGCCGGGACCAACCGCGATCTGCGGGCGCGCGCGCGCGAGGGGCTCTTTCGAGAGGATCTCCTCGCGCGCATCGATCTCTGGACGTTCGAGCTGCCCGGGCTCGCCGCGCGCCCCGAAGACGTCGAGCCGAACCTCGACCACGAGCTCGAGCGCGCCAGCGAGCGGCTGACGCGCCCCATCTCGATGAACCGCGAGGCGCGCCGGCGCTTCCTCGCGTTCGCGGCGGGCGGCGCGCCGTGGCCCGGCAACTTCCGTGAGCTCAACGCCGCGGTGATCCGCATGGGGACGCTCGCGGACGGCGGCCGGATCGACGCCGCCGGGGTGGAGGAGGAGATCGCGAGGCTCTCGCACGCCTGGAGCGGCGCGGCCGCGAGCGCGGCGAGCCCCATCGAGAGCGGGCACGTCGAGCGCATGCTCGGACCGGCGGCGGCGGAGCTCGATCGCTTCGATCGCAGCCAGCTCGCCGACGTGCTCACGGTGTGCGCCTCCTGCCACTCGCTCTCCGAGGCGGGACGCGTACTCTTCGCCGCGTCGCGCAAGCGCAAGACGAGCGCCAACGACGCCGATCGCCTCCGCAAGTACCTCGCCCGCTTCGAGCTCACGTTCGACCTCGTGAGGTCGCGGCTCGGTTGACCCTGCCCGCGGCAGCAGGCGGCGGAACGCGCTATGCACGGCGCGTGGGCTCGCGCGCGCTTGCGTGTCTGGTGGCGGTGCTCGCGCTCGCGCCCGGGGCCGCGCGCGCGCAAGAGCGGCTCTCGCTGCGCTGGGAGGCGCCCGCGGCGTGCCCCGATCGCGCCGCCGTTCAGGGCGAGGTCACGCGCCTCCTCGGCGGTTCGATCCCCAGCGAGGGCGCCGCGATCGCCGCGGACGCGCATGTGCTCGAGGTCTAGGGTGGCTTCGAGCTCACGCTGCGCACCGAGGTCGAAGGCGCGCTCGGCGAGCGCGCGCTCACGGGCCTTCGCTGCGACGAGCTCGCCGCGGCGGCCGCGCTGATCCTGGCGCTGATGATCGACCCCGAGGCGGTGGCGCGCGCCGAGCCCTCGCTCGCAGCCGGCTCCGTGCCCACCTCGCTGCCCGCCGGGGTGCCCTCGGAGCACTCGCTCGCAGAGCGCCTCGAGGCGCCGACGCTCGCGCTCCCGCGT
>JAEZBP010000030.1 GCA_023427125.1 Pseudomonadota bacterium
ACGCAGTTCCACTCGCGCGGCGCCCACCCGCCGCGCGACGGACCACCGCTGCGCGCATCGGCCTTCGGGCCGGGAGTAAGGGTGCTCATCGACGCATCAGTCATCGCAGTACGAGCCGAGGACGTCGTGCATGTGCCGGATCCGACCCTCCTGCTCGCCGAGGATCAGGTGTTCGAAGCCCATCGAGCGCATCCCGTCCTGGACCGACGGGAGGATTCGAGTGTCTTGATCGAGCACGGAGTCGATCGCGATCTCGCCCGCCAGCGCGCTCTGGTGCTCCGGGCGCGCGACGCTCCCCGCGCCGGCAGGCAGTCGCTCGTACTCCTGGAAGTCGAAGAACATCCGCCCCGGATCGGTCGGGTGCGGTCGTGCTCGGAACAGCCAGAAGCCCGGGACGATCACGTTGAACATCGCGTTGGGGAAGACGTGCACATGCTCGTTGTCCACCAGCTGCTCGGGCGCGAGGTCGGGGAAGTCGATCCCATCCCTCTGGAGGCGCGCCTGCATGGCGCCGATGAGCGCGCCGCGCGCCTGCTCGATCTTCCCGGCGAAGGGCTCGGGGGCGAGCCCGGCCTTGCGCAGGATGCCCTCGAGGCTCGGTCCGATCGCCTCGCGGTCGTCGCAGCGACGGCTCGGTGAGCCGAAGCGGACGCGAAAGCGGCTGTGTCTTCCCAACAGCTCGGGGCCGACGTCGTAGTCATCGACCAGGTCGAGCAGCTCCGGGTGCACGCGGTGCAGGTGGTAGGTCTCGTTCCCGTTGTCGATCAGCGCCTTCCAGTTGCAGGCGATCTCGAGCGTGACGTCTCGGGTGAGCGTGTGCGCCTCCGGCCGGTACGGCGCCAACACGTCGCGCAGCCTTCCGAGGTACTCGGCGAGCGGCGGTGCGTCGTCGGCGAGGGCGATCCACACGAACCCACCCCAAGCCTCACAGCGGACGTCGCGCAGGCGCCGGCATGCGGGCGGGACGCCGCGCGGGAACGACTCCGGGTCGACGATCACGCGCAGCGCGCCGTCTCGTCCCCAGTCCCACCCGTGGTAGCCGCACACGAAGCTCTCCGCGTGGCCCACACGGTGGTGCCGCAGCCGGTTGCCGCGGTGCAGGCACACGTTGTGGAACGCTCGAAGCAGTCCGTCGTCGCCGCGGGTGACGAGGATCGACTCCGGGCCGATGTCGTACGTGAGGTACGACCCCGGAGCGCGCACGTCACCCTCCCAACCGGCAATGAGCCATACGCGCTTCCACATGCGCTCCCACTCGCGTCGCGCGAAGTCGGACGACGTGTAGCGCGCCTTCGGTACGAGGATGTCTCGCTCGGCCATGCGCGAATGGCACGAACCATATCACGCAGCTGCCCGCCCGAGCGGATACGGATCAGCGGGTGTGCCCGCGGAGCGTCTTGTAGAGCTCGGCGGCCACCAGGCGAGGCAGGTGGCGCGTGCCCCACCAGCGGAAGCCGACCGAGATGGTCGGCTCTTCGGAGTCGAGGTAGTGCCACCAGCTGCCGGGGATGAAGAGCGCCTGCCCCGGCGCCAGGGTGCAGCGGAGCGCGCGGGCTCGCGCCAGCCGGGGGAACGCCGCGAGGTCGGGGCGCGCGACGTCGGCACGGCTGAATTGCGCGTTCGCCGACCACGGCGGGTTCGGATACACGTTCCGCCGCTCCGACGGCGCGAAGAGCAGCACGCGCTTGGTCCCGTGCACCTGCACCAGGAGCGTGTGCGGCTGATCGAAGTGGAGACGGGAGCGCGTCCCGGCGGCGCTGATCCAGAGGTTCGGCTCGAGGCGTAGACGCCCTGCGCAGAGCACCGGTGCCGGAGCGTCCTCCTCGAGCCCCGGGAGCCGAGCGAGGTCGCGATGCCGCACGCGGCGCACCGCCGCGCCTGCGCGCATCTCGGCGAGCAGCTCACCGAGGGTCACCTCGTCGCTCGTGAGCCCCGTGCGTGCATCGAACACGAGCTCGCCGCCGCGCGTTCGATACGCGTCGAGGCGCACGTCGCGGTAGCGCGCGGCGAGCGCCTCCGGCGTCCACTCGCGAAGCGCACGCCAGTGCGCGACCGCGCCGTCGAAGATGCCGGGGCGTCCGGGTCCGACCCACCGGCGATCGAAGGCGTCCCGAGACGGAACCTGCTGCGGGTCGAGTGGACGGGCGCGGTCGAACACCGCAGGGCAGGATATCCTCGTCGCTCCCGCGAGGCCCATGACGAATCCGAGCCGGCAGCCGGCGCTCCCCTATCCCCGACTGCGCCTCGTGCCGCGGGCGCGTCGGCCGGCGCTCGCCGACTTCCGGGCGCGCTGGCAGCGCCCGCGCGTCCCCGTCGTCCTCGAGGGCACCACCGAAGACTGGCCGGCCCGCCGCTGGACCCCTGCGTCGCTGGGCGCCGCCCACCCCGCGCACGAGATCACCGCGTACGTGCTGCGAGACGGCCGGATCCAGCTCGATCCGCGGACCGGGTTCCGCGTCGAGAGGATGCCGTTGTCCCGGTACGTCGAGGCGACGGTGAGCGCCGGCGGCGAGGTGCGCTGGTACCTGCGCTGCGGGCTCGACGCGCTGCCCCCGTCGCTCGCGGCTGAGGTCGGGCCGATGCGCTACGCCGACGCCACGCGCGGTCTGCGGCGCAACCTGTGGTTCGCGGCCGCGGGGACGATCACGCACCTGCACTTCGATCTGCCCTTCAACCTCGTCGCGCAGCTGCACGGCCAGAAGCGCTTCGTCCTCTTCGCCCCCCGCGAGCGCCGGCGGCTCTCGCCCCACGGGTGGCTCTCGTCGACGCCGCACCTCAGCCGCGTGGACGCCGAGCGGCCGGACTTCGTTCGGCATCCGTTGCTCTCGGACGCCGAAGCGTGGGAGTGCGTGCTCGAGCCGGGCGACGCGCTCTTCATCCCGCCGCGCTGGTGGCACTACGCGCGCTCGCTCGCGACATCGATCTCGGTCAACACGTGGTGGGCCGATCCGCTGACGTACCCGGTGATGCGCCTGTCCGATGCGTACAAGCGGGTGCGCGGCCTCGCCATCTGACGCGCGCCCCGGGGTCAGCCGCGAGCGACGCGCTTCGGCCGGGGCGGCGGGAGCACCTGGAGCAGCCCCTTGCGCGCGTCGAGCGAGAGCGCGCCCTCGTCGCGCGCCGCCACCCGCGCCACGATCCCGCGCAGGAGCGCGCTCAGCCGCTCGCGCTCCGCGGCGCCCTCGAAGCCCTCGGCGCCCGTGTAGAAGATGTTGAACGAGCGCGTCCGGGCGAGCGCCTGGGAGCGCTCGTCGCGCCCCGCGAGCACGACGTCCACCCGACCGCCCCCATCGACCGCATACGAGAAGCGCGCCTGGGTCCGCGTCAGCTGAACTCGCTCGAGGTGCGCGGACGCCTCCTCTCCCGCGCCCTCCACCAGCGCGACCCACGCGTCGTGGCCGGACGCCCCCTCGGCCGCTCGCTCGCCGTAGCGCTCGGTGCGCCCGGTCGAGGGCTCGCTGTGATCCGACCAGGGGCGGGCGCGGGGCGTCGGCGCGAGACGATCGGCCTCCCAGCCCCAGCGGTTCACGTACGGGTGGTGCACGCCCATGCACTCCTCGCTGTGCTCACACACGGCCTCATAGAGGCAGCTGAAGCGCGGGAACGTGCTCCAGAAGTCCTCGACGATGATCGTGTCGGGCTGGCTGTTGTCGAGCGCCTCGGCGTGCTCGCCGAGCGCGCAGCGCGGTACGTATTTCACGACCGCCTCGACCTTCCGAGCGCGTGCCTCGTCGAGCGCCGGCAGCAGCGCGGGGACGAGCTCGGAGAGCGGCGCGATCAGGTCACGCTCATCGGCGTGGTCCTCCATCGGCAGGTAGTTCCAAAGCTCGACGCGCGAGACGCCGAAGCGCGCCGCGAGCTCGACGATCCCGCGCAGTGAGGCGAGGTTCCGCCGGGTGAGCACGGTGTTGGTGATCAGCCGGACGCCGAGCGCGCGCAGGTTCTCGAGCCCTCGCAGCAGCTCGTCCCAGCTGCCGGGGCGCTGGGTGATGTCGTCGTGCGACGCCGCATCGTGGCCGTGCACGCTGACGAAGAACTCGTCGACGCCGGCCTCGACGAGCCGCCGCGCGAGCTCGGGATCGGCCAGGCGCCGCCCGTTCGTCTGCACTCGGACGTACTCGAAGGTCCCCGACTCGCGCGCGGCGCGGACGAAGTCGAAGAGCCGTCGCTCGAGGGTGACCTCGCCCCCCGTGAAGATGACGCGGTGGTACTTGCGGCTGCGGCGGTTCTCGTCGACCAGCGCCTGGAAGCGCTCGAAGGGGAGCCCACCGTAGCGGTTCATGCCCTCCTGCACGATGCAGAAGCGGCACGCGCTCTGGCAGTGGAAGTCGACCGTCACCGCGACGTCCTCGAAGCGCGTCGGATGCACGGCGCCGTGGGTGGTCTCCATCGCCGGGAGTATATCGCGCCGTGGCTCGGTCGGATCGCGGCGCCGGCCGTCGATTCGTCCTTCGGTGCAGGCCGGATCTCGTATCCTGCGCGCCGATGGCGGAAGGAGCTCCGTGGCGCCGGCCCGCTCTGGTGCTCGCGCTCGTCGCGTTCGTCGCGCAGGGCCTCTGGCTGACGCAGACGACCCCCTCGTGGCACGAGGAGGTCTCCGTCCACGCGAGCGAGGGCTACCGGATCGCGCTCGAGCGCGACGACGGAACGATCGCGATGGAGACGTCGTGCACCCAGCCGGACGCTCCCCTGCTGGTGCGCTCCGCGACGCGCCCCGTCCTCGCCGTCTGCGTCGCAGGGCACACGCTCCCCGTGATGGTCTCCTCCTACATCTCGGGGATTCCCTACTGGCCTCTGGCGCTCCTCTGGCCGCTCCACCACGGAGAGGTCTTCGCGCTGCGCCTCCTCGGGCTGATCTTCGGCCTCTGGGCGCTCGCCGTCTGCCACCGACTCGCGGCCCGCTTCGCCGACGAGCGCTCGGGCGATCTCGCCGTGCTCGCGCTCGCGTCGATGACCCAGTTCACCGTCGCGCACTCGATGCTCGTCTACTACGACGTGATCGGCCTGAGCCTGGTGGGCACGGCGGTGCTCGTCGCGGCGGGGCCCCGGCGTGATGGTCGGCCCGCGCCGCCGAGCGCACGCCGTCTGGCGTTGGCCGGCGCGCTCGTGGGTCTGGCCACCCTCGCGAACATCAAGACCATCTTGATCCTGGCTCCCCTCGTGCTGCTCGCGGCGCGCGGCTGGCGCTCGCTCCCCCGGATCCCTCTCCGCTCGGTCGCCGCGGCGCTCCTTGCGGCGGCGCTCCCGATCGGGGCGCTGGTGGCGTCGGCGTGGACCGATCCGAGCCGCGGGATGTCGCAGCAGCTCTCGTATCGCCTGCACATCTTCGTCTCCCACCTGGATGCCGTCCGCTTCGGCAACGAGGTCCTCAACCTCTTCGTGTTCTGGAGCGACATCCGCTTCTACGGCGATCTCGTCGTCGGCGCGCCGGCTCACGTGAACTGGCTTGGCGTCGCGGTGGCGGCGGGCTGTCTCGCCTACTGCACGGTCGCGCTC
>JAEZBP010000282.1 GCA_023427125.1 Pseudomonadota bacterium
CTGCGTGAGGAGGGCGCCTGCTGCGGAGGAGCGCGCGTCGAGGTCGCCTGCTGCCGCTGGATCTCCTCGAGGGTGACGTTGCGCCGGGAGATGATCGGCACCTGACGTCCGCGCTGGCTGAGGCGGAGGTTCGCCTCCGGATCGCCGGCCTGGGCGGCCTGGATCTCCTGCGCCTGCGAGGCGCCCCAGCGGTTGAGCCCGAGGGTCAGCGGGTCCGCGTCCGCGTCGTGATCGGGCAGGGGCGCGCGCTGCTCTCGGGGTGCGCTGCGCTGCTCGAGCATCGCGGGAGCCGCGAGCATCGTCCCCGCGCGATCGCCGGAGGAGAGCGCGCGGAGCGGCTCGAACGCCTCGCCGGCGACGACCTCGCGCACCCGGCGCGAGACGGGCGATCGATCGCTGCGCTCGTCCGGCGCGTAGGGCGTCTGCACCGCGCCGCCCGGCACGAGCTGGAAGTAGCCGATGATGCGCGCATCGCCGGGCGGGTGAGCGAGCGGCGAGATGGCGACCGGATCGCTGATCGCGAGCACGTCGGGCGGGCTGTAGAAGTAGTTGTAGAGATAGAACTGCCGCTGATCCTCGCGCTCGCGCAGCTCCTCGAGGCTCTCGTCGAGAGCCGCGCGCACCGCGTCGGCCGTGCGCACGAGGCCCTCCTGCGCCTCGCTGACGCGCGACGCGCGCTCGCGGAGCGTCGACACGAGCCACCCGGCGCCCAGGAGCAAGGTCGAGACGACGAGCCCGACCGCGAACGCGACGACGCGGCGCATCTTCTGTCTCTAGACCTGCTGGATGTCGGCGACGAAGCGGTAGCCGCGCCCGCGCACGGTCTCGATCCAGCTCTCGCCGCCGGCCGGGCGGAGCTTGGCGCGGAGCTGCTGCACGTGGACGTCGACGGTGCGGGTGCGGACCGTGCCGTCGCGATAGCCCCAGACGTCGACGAGGAGCTCCTCGCGCGTGACCGGCCGATGCCGCCGCTCGACCAGGTAGCCGATCAGCGAGGCCTCGCGCGCGGTCAGGCGCACCGGCTCGCGATCGTGGACCACCTGGGCGTCGAGATCCACGAGCGCCCCGCCGACGCGGAAGCGCTGCGGGCGATCGGGGCTCGGCCGAGGGCGGCGCAGGAGGCCGCGGGCGCGCGCCACGAGCTCGCGCACCCCGAAGGGCTTGGTCACGTAGTCGTCGGCGCCGGCCTCGAGCCCCTCGACGACGTCGTCCTCGCGGCCCTTCGCGGTGAGGATCAGGACGGGCGTGTCATCGCCCTGCGCGCGCACGCGGCGCAGCACGCTGAGCCCGTCGAGCTTCGGCAGCATCAGATCGAGGATCACGAGATCGAAGGTGCTCACCCCGAGCGTCTCGAGGGCGCTCGCACCGTCCGCCGCACAGGTGGTGACGAAGCCCTGCGACGAGAAGAGCGCGTCGAGCCCATCGAGGATCGTCTCCTCGTCCTCGACGAGCAGCACCCTTATCGCCTCATCGCTCATCGCCGCGCCCATGCTCGCATAGCTCACGGGCTTACTCTACGGGCCCGCAGGACGGCGCGACGTAAGGGTGTCGTAAAGGCTCTGTTGACTGGCGCGGGCATTCGCGCGCGCGCAGGCCGAGCTGCGCGACGTTTCCGTCCAGTCGGCGATATCGCTCCCCGGTGTCCAGCGAGCGGCCGCCGACGACGAAGTGAGCGGCGGCGAGATCGCGCTATCCTCCGCGCCGTGATTCGCCTGGCTCGACCCTGGATGGGCGACGAAGAGGCCGACGCCGCGCGCGCCGTGCTCGAGAGCGGCATGCTCGTGCAAGGCGAGCGGGTGGCGGCGTTCGAGCGGGCGCTCGCGGAGCGCTGCGAGCGCGAGCACGCGGTCGCCTGCGGATCGGGGACAGCCGCGCTCGAGCTGGCGCTGGCGGTGATCGGCGTCGAGGGCCGCGAGGTGCTCTGCCCCGATCTCAGCTGGCCGAGCCCCGCTCACGCGATCGTGCGGGCCGGCGCGAGACCGGCGCTGGTGGACGTGGATCGCGCGAGCTGGAACGCGAGCGCCTCGAGCCTGGCCGCAGCGCGCACGAGAGAGACCGCGGCGGCGATCGTGATCGACCAGCTCGGCAACCCCGCCGAGCACCCGGCGATCGCGGCGGCGCTCGAGGGGCTGCCGATCGTCGTGGACGCGGCGTGCTCGATCGGATCGCTGCTCGGCGGCAGGCCGCCCGCGTCGTTCGGGCTCGTCGCGTGCCTGAGCTTCCACCCGCGCAAGCTCGTGACGACCGGCGAGGGGGGAGCGTGCCTGACCGACGACGCGCGCCTGGCCGAGGAGCTGCGGATCCTGCGCAACCACGGGCAGCGCGCCGCGGGCGTCTTCGTCACGGCGGCGGGCAACCAGCGGATGAGCGAGGTGGCCGCCGCGATCGGGCTCGTGCAGCTCGGGCGCCTCGACGCGATGCTCGAGCGAAGGCGGCGGCTCGCCGAGCGCTATCGGGCGGCGCTCTCGGGCAGGCTCGGTCTGCAGGAGCCTCCGCCCGACGCGATCAGCAATTGGCAGACCTTCGGCGTCACCCTGCCCGAGCACGCGAGCGCCGCGGCGCGCGACGCCCTCGTGCTGAAGCTGCGCGAAGCGGGCGTCGAGGCGGGGCGGCTCTCCTACGCGCTCCATCGCATCGGGAGCCTCGAGGGTCGCTTCCGCGGTGGCCCCTTCCCGATCGCCGAGCACCTCGACGAGCGAGGGCTCGCGCTGCCGCTCCACCCGCTGCTCGAGGACGCCGAGCAGGACGCCGTGCTCGCCGCGCTCGACGCGCACACCCGGGAGCTCGCGCCATGAGCGACGCCGCGACCAACGCCACTTCGAACGACGCCGTGCTCCGCGTGGAGGACCTCCACAAGACCTTCGCGATCGGCTTCTTCCGCAAGAAGGTCGAGGCGGTGCGCGGCGTCGGCTTCGAGGTGAAGAAGGGCGAGATCTTCGGCCTGCTCGGGCCGAACGGCGCCGGCAAGACCACCACCATCAAGATGATCCTGCGCCTGATCTTCCCGATGAAGGGGCGGATCGAGCTCTTCGGCGATCCGAGCGCGGGGCCCGCGGCGATGGCGCGGCTCGGGTATCTGCCGGAGAACCCCTACATCTACCAGTATCTCCGGCCGCTCGAGTTCCTCGATCTCTGCGCGCGCCTGTGCGGAATGGATCGCGAGCGGCGTGACCGGCGCGCGCGCGAGCTCATCGAGCGGGTCGGCCTCGGCCACGCGGTGGATCGGCCGATCGGCAAGTTCTCGAAGGGCATGATGCAGCGGATCGGCCTCGCGCAGGCGCTGATCCACGAGCCGGAGCTCCTGATCCTCGACGAGCCGATGAGCGGGCTCGATCCGATCGGGCGCAAGGAGGTCCGCGATCTCATCGTGGAGCAGCACCGCGCGGGCACGACAATTCTCTTCACGAGCCACATCCTGAGCGACGTCGAGCTGCTCTGCGACAGGGTGGGCATCCTGCAGCGCGGTAAGATGAGCCACTACGGCCGGCTCGACGAGCTGCTCCACGCGCAGAAGCGCCGCGTCGAGCTCGAGCTCGAGGCGGCCTCCGATCCGCTGCGCGAGGAGCTGCGCGCGATGGGCGCCGAGCTCCTCGACGTCGGACCGAAGACGCACGTCGTGCTGACGGGTGAGGAGGGGGCGCAGCCCGCCATCGCGCTCGCGCTCGCCAAGGGTGCGCGTATCCTCGCGGTGACGCCGGCCCGCGAGACGCTCGAGGATCTCTTCGTTCGCGACGCCCTGCGTGAAGAGGAGGAGCGCGCCTCGCCGCCCGCCTCGACTTGACGGAACCGCCCGCGCGGCTCACGTCGCATGGCGGAGCGACCAAGATGATCGAGCGCATCTCTCCGGACGAAGCGAAGCGGCGCGTGGACGCGGGCTGGACCTACGTCGACGTGCGGTCGGTCCCCGAATTCGAGCAGGGGCACCCCGCAGGCGCCTACAACATCCCGCTGATGCACATGAGCGCAGGGGGCATGGAGCCGAACAGCGAGTTCATGGGGGCCGTCGAGCAGGCCTTCCCGCGCGATGCCAAGCTCGTGCTGGGCTGCAAGAGCGGCGGGCGCTCGCTCCGGGCGGCCGAGATGCTGAGCGCCGCGGGATACACGCAGGTGGTCGATCAGCGCGCGGGATGGAGCGGGGCGCGCGACGCGTTCGGCCAGCTCTCCGAGAGGGGCTGGGAGGCGGCGGGCCTGCCCGCCTCGACGCGCACCGAGGCCGGTCGCGCGTGGAACGATCTCGCGCCGAAGAAGCGCGCCTGACCAGTTGAATCGCAGCCCGCGTGGGGCACGCTCCGGGCCCATGAAGCTCGGCGGCGCGATCCACGAGAGCATCCCCTGGGTCCGGCGGGTCCACCACCTCGACGAGGCGCGCGCCGTGCGATCGGCGGGCCGCCGGCTCGAGCGGATGCGCCGGGCCGCGCTGACGCTCGGGGACGAGCTGCGCGAGGGGCCGAAGGTCGTGGCGGTGCGCACCCTCGCGGTGAGCGATCTGGTCTATCCGACGAAGTTCGCGTTCCAGCACGCCCTCCGCCTGCCGCTCCCCTACGTGACCATGCGGCACCGCTGCCTGCTCGTGCAGCTCGAGACCGAGGCGGGGCTCAAGAACCTCCTCTTCAACCCGACCGATCGGCAGTCCTCGCGCGAGACGCCCTTCTTCAAGCACCTCCTGGCCAAGGTCGGATGGGCCGAGGAGCTGATCGGCAAGCCCTTCGGCACCGTCGAGGACGGCCTGCGAGAGCTCGGGCTCGCGCCGAGCGACATCGATCTCATCGCGTTCGACCACTTCCACACCCAGGATCTGCGGCCCACGCTCGGCACGACGCGCGGTGACGGCCTCTCCGATCCGCTGCCCGCGCGCTTCCCGAACGCGACGCTCCTCGCGCCCCGCGCGGAGTGGGAGGACTGGGACGAGCTGCACCCCATGCAGCGGGCGTGGTTCATCTCGGACGGGAAGAAGGACGTGGCGCTCGAGCGCGTGGTGCTCACCGACGGCGACCTGTGGCTCGGGGAGGGCTGCTTGCTCCTCGGCACGCCCGGGCACACGAGCGGCAATCAGACGCTCTTCGTCCACGCCGAGGGCGGCGTGTTCGGGTGCAGCGAGAACGGCACGAGCGCCGACAACTGGAGCCCTCACGAGTCGCGCCTGCCGGGCCTTCGGGCCTTCGCGCGCGCCTACGATCTCGAGGTCGTGATGAACTCGAACACGCCCGAGCTCGGCGCCGAGCAGTACGTCTCGATGGTCCTCGAGCGCACCATGGTCGACCGCGTGCCGGACGCGCCTGCGTTCCTGCAGATGTTCCCCTCGAGCGAGGTGACGCACTCCCCGGTCGCCCCCGGGCTGCGGCCGAGCGTGGTCTTCGAGCACCGCACGAGCGGCGCCATTCGACAGAAGGCCTGACCCCACCATTTCCCGGCGGCGCGATGCCCGCGGGGCTCCTGGGAGGCTCCAGGAGGCCGTGAGAGCCCCCGGCGTGGGTTAAGCATTGCCGTCCGCGCGCGTGTCTCACGGGGCGAGCGGCGCTCTTCGGCTCACGTGCCGGGGCACTCGTCCGGGAGGTCCTCCGCGCGGCAGCCGCCGACGACGTCGAGCTTCTTGGCGAGCGCGATGAGCGCCTTGCGCAGGCCCTCCTCGAGCGTCGGGTGATAGAACGGCATCGACAGGCACTCCTGCACGGTCATTTCCTGCTGCACCGCCCACGCGAGCAGGTGCGCGAGGTGCTCGACACGCGGGCCGAGCATCTCCGCGCCGAGCAGACGACACGACGCGCGCTCCGCGTAGAGCTCGACCAGGCCGGCGTTCGCGCCCATCACCCGCGCGCGGCCCTGGTCCTCGTACGAGACCTCGCCGGTCGTGATCTCGCCGTGCGCCAGCTCCGCGAAGCTGCGGCCGACGATCGCGATCTGCGGGTCGGTGAACGCGATCGCGAGCGCCGCGCGGCGCACGTGCGCGGTGACGTCAGGGAAGGAGGCGGCGTTCGCGCCGGCGATGTGACCCTCGTCCGAGGCCTCGTGGAGGAGCTGTCTCGCTCCGATCGCGTCGCCCGCAATGAAGATGGGCGAGTCCCCGCACTGGCAGGTGCGCCGATCCCAAGGGGGCTTGCCCTGCGCGTCGAGCGGGAGGCCGCTCTTCTCGAGATCGAGCGCCGCGAGGTTCGGGCGGCGGCCGGCGGCGACGAGCACCCGCTCGAAGGTGCGCTCGTGACGCGCGCCGTCCTCCACCCAGCCGATGCGGACGCCACCTCGGACGACGCGCGCGCTCGGCTCGGTGACGCCGAGGTGCAGCTCGAGCTCGCGCGAGTAGAGCGCACGCGAGGCGCGCTGGAGCGTCGGCGAGGTGAAGGGGCCGAGCTCGTCGAAGGGGTTGAAGAAGGCGACCTCCACGCCGAGCCGGTGCAGGGCCTGCCCGAGCTCGAGCGCGATGATCCCCGTGCCGATGACGGCGAGGCTGCGCGGCAGCGCCGGCCACTCGAAGACGTCCGCGCTCACGTCCACGTGCTCCGAGATGGCGTCGAAGGGCGGCGGCACCCACGGAGAGCTGCCCGACGCGATCACGACGGCGCGCGCGCGCACCCGGATGTCCTCACCGACGGCGAGCGTGGTGCGATCGAGGAAGCGCGCCTCGCCGCGGAGCCGCTCCTCGCTCGGGATGCGCTCGGTCAGGCGGAGGACCGGGCCCACGAAGCCATCGCGCTCCGCCCTCACCCGCGCGAGCACCGCGGCCCCATCGACCCGCGCGGCCTCGACCCGCACGCCGAAGCGCGACGCGCCGTCGACCGCGTGCTTCGCATCCGCGGCCGCGACGAGGAGCTTCGAGGGCATGCACCCCTCGCGCGCGCACGTGGTGCCATAGCGCCCCGACTCGATCATCACCGGCCGCTTTCCGGCCTTCTCCACCTGCCGGCGCGCGCTGAGCCCGGCCGTCCCCGCGCCGATCACCGCGACGTCGACGTCCAGCGTGGTCACGCACGAGTCACCTAAGACCGGCGGCGCCGCCGGCTATGGCCTTCACCCGCCGAACACGCCGGAGGCGAACGCGACGGTGACGGCGGCCATCAGCACGAGCGGCACGGCGAAGAGCGGCCACGGGCGGCGCGGGCCCTCGTCGGTGAGCGCGGGCGTCATGAGCAGCCCGGCCGCGAAGCCCCCCGCGAGGCCGCCGAGATGCGCGGCTTGATCGAGGCCGCGGACCGCGAAGGCGAACGCGACGTTGAGGACGATGAAGCTGACCACGTTGTTGCGCAGCTGCGTGACGAGCAGGCGCGGCATCGCGCTGCGGCGGCGCACCAAGAAGGCGCCGACCATCCCGAAGACGCCGAAGACCGCGCCCGAGGCGCCCGCGCTCACCACGTTCCAGTCGTTCCAGAAGACGCTGACCACGCTCCCGGCGAGCCCGGCGAACGCATAGCCGATCGCGAATCCGACGTGCCCGAAGACGCGCTCGGCGAGCGGACCCGAGCGCCAGAGCACGTACATGTTGAAGCCGAGATGGATGATGCCGAAGTGCACGTAGTTGGCGGTGTAGAGCCGCCAGAACTCGCCCACGATCGTGTAATAGCCGCTGCTCGCGCCCCACTGCAGCGCCTCCTGCGGCGTGGGTGCCATCGCGCTCACCCCCGAGAGGACCATCACCGCGAAGACCAGCACGTTCGCGGCGACGATCCCGTAGGTGACCCACTCGCGGCGGATGGAGTGGATCAGCAGGGCGAAGCGCCGCTGCTCTGGGGACGGCTCCGGTGGACGCGGCGCGAATGGCGAGGGCGAGGGCGAGGGCGAGGGCTCGTTCATCAGGGGCGGAGCCTAACCCGGTCGTCCGGCCTCCGCCCTTCAGCAGCCGTCGAGCACGTCGGCCTCCGGTCACGGCGCCTCGACCGCTATCGCGCGGCCGCGCAG
>JAEZBP010000319.1 GCA_023427125.1 Pseudomonadota bacterium
CGCCGCCACCCCCGCGCGCGCCGACGAAGTGAGCGGCACGCCGGGCGGCCTCGCGCTGACCCTGCGAGGCATGAAGAGCGCGCGCGACGCAGGCCTCGAGCTGGAGGCCTCGATCGCGATCACCCGCGCGAGCCTCGACGAGCTGCCGCGGCTGCCGGCCCTGGCGCTCGATCACGGCGCGAGCGAGCTCTTGCTCCGGGTGGTCACCGACGCCGAGCCGCGGTGGGTCGCGCGCTACGACGAGCTCGTGCCGGCGGTGATCGAGCTCGCCCTCGCCGCGCGCGAGCGCTCGATGGTCGCTCGCTTCGATGGCCGCCATGGCGTCCCGCTCTGCTTCTTTCCCGAGCGCCGCCGCTACCCCGAGCTCTTCGCCGGTGGCGTCCCGCGCGAGGCGCACGGCTTCGAGCGGATCGAGGCGTGCGAGGGCTGCGCGGCGCGCGCGCGCTGCCCGGGCGTGCCGGCGCGCTATCGCGCGCTCCATGGCGATGCCGGCGCCATCGCGGTGCCGGAGCGACAGGCCCGCTTCGTCGCCGGCCTCGGGCGTGATCGCCGCAAGGCGGTCGAAGCGGAGCTGATCAACGACGCCTTCTTCGCGCAGGCCGGAGGCGGCCTCGAGCGCGTCATCCGCGTCAACTTTCACTGCAACCAGGCGTGCGGCTTCTGCTTCGTCGATCGCACCCTGCCCGCCGTCTCCGCCGCGCGCGTCGAGGACGAGATAAGGCGCGCCAAGGCCGACGGGGTGTCCCTCCTCTCGCTGAGCGGCGGCGAGCCCACCCTGCACCCGCGCCTCGCCGACTTCGTGCGGCTGGCCTCGCGCGAGGGCCTCGAGACGCAGCTGCAGACCAACGCGATCCGCTGCGCCGACGCGGCCTACACCGCAGAGCTGGTGGCCGCCGGGCTCGAGCACGCGTTCATCTCGCTGCACGCGGCGACCGCGGACGTCTCCGACGCCATCACGGCGGCGCCGGGCACCTTCGAGCGGACGCTGGCCGGCATCGACAACTTGGTACGAGCCGGAGTGGGCGTGATCGTCAACTACGTCATCACCGGCGAGAACGTACACGAGCTGCCCGCGTACGCGCGCCTCGTGGCGAGCCGCTGGGGCGGCACCGATCTGAGCGTGAACCTCTCGCTCGCGCACGCCTCGACCGATCTCGTCCCGCGCGACGAGGCGATCATCCCTCGGATGAGCGACGTGCGCGCCGCGGTGGACGAGGCCCTCGCCGTGCTGCGCGAGGCCTCGATCCCGTGGCGCGGCTTCGACGGGCAGTGCGGCGTCCCGCTCTGCCTGGTCGGCCCCGACTGGCTCGACGTGGACGCGCTGGCGCCGCTCGCCTCGCCCGAGCCACCGTCCGGCTTCCTCAAGATCGAGAGCTGCGCGCGCTGCCCGCTCACCGACCGCTGCGTCGGCCTGCGCGAGACCTACGCGGCGCTCTACGGCACCGCCGAGATCGGCGGGCACACGAAGCGCAAGAAGCCGCGGCTCCCGCTCGTCTCCTGAGCGCGCCGCACGCGCGATCGATCACGCACACGGTCGATCGCGCTTGCGCCTCCGATCGGCAGTGTCTACTGTATGCGTACAGCATACAGACAGAGGCAGACGGAGGTCGCATGCCGTATCGAGAGCCGGGCGTCGCGCGATCGATCGTGGTCGACCTCGACAGCGCGGTGCCGCTCTACCGGCAGATCGCCGATGGGGTGCGAGCGCTGATCGCGCGCGGAGCATTGGCGGAAGGTGACGAGCTGCCGAGCGTTCGGAAGCTCGGCGGGATGTTGGGGGTGAACCTGAACACGGTGGCCAAGGCCTACCGGGTGCTCGCTGACGAGCACGTGGTGGGCCTCGACCAGGGGCGCTCGGCGCGCGTCCTCGCGCCACCCGAGGAGGAGGAGCCGATCGACGAAGGGATGCGCAACGAGGTTCGGGATCTCGTCGGCCGCATGCGCCTGCGTGGCGCGAGCGAGGACGACGCCCGCGAGGTGTTCGAGGACGCGCTGACGCGCTTCTACGGGAAAGGAAAGGGGCAATGAACGAGACGCTTGGGCTCTTGACGATGGTGCTCTCGGTCGCTTTCACCGGCGCGCTCGTCGAGTGGATCGCCCGGGCGCGGCACCCCGAGCGCATCCTCTACGTCGCCCTCGGTCGCGAGCGCACCAGAGAGGACGAGGCGCGCGTGCGGCGGCTCCGCATCGGCAACGCGATCGTGACCGCCACCGGCGTCGCCTTCGTGCTCATCGGCGGGCCGGAGTGGCTCAAGGTCGTGGGCGTCTCCGTCTGCCCGACGATCAGCGCGCTCTGGCTCGTCGTCGAGGCGAGCGGCGCGGCGCGGAGCGCGCGGCTCGAGCGCGTCCCCGGGCGATGGGTCGTGTCGCTCGCCGAGCCGCCCCCGCTGCGTGACTACGTGTCGGTTCCGCTCGAGGTGCTCAACCTGCTCGTCGTGCTCGTCCCGAGCGCGCTCTTCGCGTGGCTCCTCGGGCGCATGCCGGAGAGCGTCCCGGCGCACTGGGACGCCGCGGGCAACATCGATCGCTACGCCAGCCCGAGCGAGCTCTGGACGCTCGCGGGCATCATGGTCTTCGACCTCCTGCTCCTCTACGTGATGGTGTGGGCCATCGCGAAGGAGCGCTGGGCGCTGCCCGAGCAGAACGCCGAGGAGTACGCGTCGCTCCAGCTCGAGCGCCGGCGCCTGATGGTCCGGATGATGGAGTGGCTGATGCTCGCCCTGAACACCGGCATGGGGATCATCTGGATGGCCGTCGCCTTCGGCGGCCTCCACGGCGACCCGGAGATCGTCACGACGATCGTCGGCGTCACCGTGATCCTGCTGCTCATCGGGTGCCTCGCGCCGCTCCTCATCTACCTGCCGCGCCTGAGCAAGGTGGCCGACGGCCTGCGCCGCATCGCCGGCACGGAGGCCCTCGGCACCCGCCCCAACGGCTGGATCTGGGGCGGCATGATCTACTACGCGCCCGACGACCCTGCCGTCTTCGTCCCCAAGCGGGTCGGCATCGGTCAGACGCTCAACTTCGCGCGGCCGACCGCGTGGATCTTCCTCGTGGCGGTCATCGCGCTGCCCCTGCTCATCTCCCTCGTCGCCATCGCGACGGCCGACTGAAGGTCGCGGCTCACGCGCGAGCGAGCACGAACACCAGCGCACCGGCGAGCAGCGCGGCGACCCGGTGCGCCGCGCGGAGCCTGCGCAGCCGCGCGCCGTCGCCACGGCTCCACGCGCACGAGGCGGGGAACGCGCCGCCGAAGACGATGGCCAGGACGAGGGTGATCGTGGCCCCGCCGCCGAGCGCGAGCGCCACCGCGGCGACGCCGAGCCCGAAGAGCGCCATCGCGCACGCGGCGCCGGTCGGCCCGAGGACCGCATAGGTCGTGCGGATCGCGCCGCCGCGATCTTCGAGCGCGTCCTCCCCCTCGTGGAGGAGCTGGTTCTCGAGCAAGAGCGCGGTGAACGCCGCCGCGAGCCACCACGGCGGCGACACCTCCGCGCTCGCTCCGACGAAGAGCAGCGGCGTGAAGCACGCCGCGTTGAGGAGCGTGCCCACGAAGGGGAGCCGCTTCAGCCGCGGCCCCGCCGAGTACGCCCAGCCTGCGCCGAGCGCGGTCAGCGTGGCGAGGATCACGATCGGAGGGCCGCTCAGCGCGAGGACGAGCGCGCACCCCGCGAGCCCGACCACCGCGCGCAGGTGCGCGGGGCGAGCCGGCTCCGACACGAGCGGGTTCTTCCCGGGGTCGCGATCGAGCGCGCGGTCGGTGATGCCGTTCAGCAGGTAGCCGAAAGAGAGGATCGCCGCGGCGATGGCGAGCCCGCGGAGCAGCGCGAGGAGCGCGAGCGGCTCCGAGGTGCCCGGGAACGTCGCGAGCGGGAGAACGAGGAAGTGCGCCCAGTGACGCACGCGGAGGCGGGCGGCCCAGCGCATCGCCCTGACCGTGATCGTCGCCTCTCGCGCCGGGCTCGTCACGCTCGCACCTCCGGGATGGGAGATCGAGTCATGGGAGACCGAGTCAAGGCGCGCTCAGGTCGAGGCGCGGCCAACCCCGAGGCGGGCTCGGGTCGACGAGAGCGCGATGTCGAGCGCGTCGAAGAGCACCCCGATGTCGAACGCGAGGATGCTGTTCACCTCGTGGATGGGGACGCACGCGCACCCGGGCCCCTCAGGCGGCCGCATCTCCTCGAAGGCGCGGACGAAGCCCTTCGCGCGCCCGTTCCCGCGCTCCTGCTGCCACTGCGTGAGCAGGCAGGGCGCGATCGTTCCGTCGGAGAGGACGTACGCGAAGTAGCGTCCGGCGAAGCACGACGAGCAGTCGCCGCCGAGCCGGCGGCCGTCTCGGATCTGCGCGTGCAGCACCGTCTCGGAGTTCCCCACCGGGGCGCCGGCGCGCTTTCGCGCGAGAAGGGCGCGCGCGATGTCGGCGATGCGCGAGTCGGCCATCTAGGGCGCGATCGGGGAGTACACATCGCAGCTCGCGTCGTGCTCGAGCTGGAAGAACGCCTTGTGCCCGTACTCCTCGGCCACCTCGAGCACGTGCTCCACGTGCGCGGCGCCGCGCTGCGTCAGCACGGTCATCGTCACGGCCGGCACCCCGCGCGCCCGCAGCGCGTCGAGCGCCCGGATCACCTTCTTGTAGGAGCCGCGGCGCCGCTGCGCGTCGTGCACTTCGGGCGGGCCGTCGAGCGTGAGGCACACGACGTCGAGCAGCGCGACGTCCTCGATGCGCTCGGGCACGAGCCAGCCGTTGGTGTTCATCGCGCTGTGCACGCCGCGCGACTTGAGGTGCCGGATGATCTCGCCGATGTCCTTGCGCAGGAGCGGCTCGCCGCCGATCAGGCTCACGCGACCGAGGCCGCCCGCGATCAGCTGATCGATGGCGTCCTTCCACTCCTCGGTCGACATCTCCTCCCGATGCTGATGCGGGATGTCGCAGTATTCACAGCGGAAGTTGCAGCGATTGGTGAGCGAGAGCGTGACCTGGAACGGGCTCTTGCGGCGGGTGGCGCGGCGGACACCGAGCTGGAGCAAGGGCAGGACCGTGCGGCGGAGGTTCAGCGCTCGGTCGTCGCGGCGTTGGGCCATGCGGAGCGAGAGTAACCTCATCGCACACGCAGTTCCACTCGAGCGCCGCTCACCCGCCGTGCGACGGACCACCGCCGCGCTCATCGGCCTTCGGGCCGGGAGTAAGTCGCCCGGTCGAAATAAGTCTTGCATTCGGCCGCCGCAGCATCCCCGCTCGCAGCGTTGCTCGTCGCTCAGATACTTTCAGTATCTTCGCTCCTCGCGCCTTGCGAGCGGGGCGCCGCGGCGCCCTCGGTGCTGGCGACTTATTTCGACCGGGCTCCTTAGCGATCGCCGGCGCGTTCCCGTTCCCTCGATCCCCCGACCCCCCTGACC
>JAEZBP010000043.1 GCA_023427125.1 Pseudomonadota bacterium
GCCCGCGGCTGACCCGAGCGGCGCTCCATCCATAGCGAGGAGATCACCGGCGAGGACGGCGCGAGCGCGTCGGCGAGGTCGGGCTTCGTCTCGAGGCCCTCGCTCACCGCCGCCTTCAGGGAGCGGAGGGCCTCCATGACGCGCTCGGCCTCGTCCGGGAGGAGCACGGCCTCGAGCCGCACGGTGCCGTCCCCGCGATGACGCAAGCGGACGTAGCGCTCGGGCGCGTCGTCGGTGGAGGTGCGAGCGTCCTCGCGCTGCTGCTGGCGCACGCCCCGGCAGACCTTCTCGAGCTGGGCGGCGGTGGTGTGCTCGGCGATGCCGAGGAGGCACGCCTCGTTCGCCGGCGTGGCGACGCGGCTGATCGCCCGCGCCTTGGAGTAGCTGAGCACGCCGCGCCGGAGCGCGTCGTCGGTCGCGGGGAGCTCGCCGAGCTTGCGCGCGGTGCGGACGCGCTCGCGCGCCGCGCCAGGATCGAGGCCGACCCGCCAGCTGAGCCAGTGGGCGCAGCTCTTGGCGCCGCGCTTCGCCCAGCGCTCGGAGACGTCCATGACGCGGATGAGGGTGAGCTGCCGGTGCGTGGCCGCGTCGAGGTGCGCGCTCAGCTCCGCGAGCTCGACCTCCTTCGCGTCGAGCTCCGCCTCGTCCAGGTACACGCCGTCGACGAGCGCGCCACCGACCGCGCGCGCCGCCGGCGTCTGCCCGGCCCATCCCATGCTCTCAGCCCCGACCCCTTCAGTCCCCATCATCGGGGTCGATGGTTGCAGAATAGCGTTGCAGAGTCAATCGGTATTTATTGGCCAATCTGTAATAGTATGTCTCGGTAATGCGTGTCATCCCGCCGAGCGGGCCATCGTGTCGTCGTCGTAGATGACCTCGTACGTCGCGTCCTCGGGGATCGGGGGCATGCTGGCGTCCCACTCGAAGTAGGCGGCGCGCAGCTCCTGGAGCTTCTCGGGCTCGCGGAAGCGCATGTTCGCGCGCTCGCGCTCGTCGCGCGAGAGGTCGTAGAGGAACTCGGCGCCGTCGATCGAGAGGTACTTCCACTCGCCCCGGCGCGCGGCCTTCTGGTTGCGGTAGACCATGCGCCAGAAGACCGTTCGATCGACCTCGTCGCCGAAGAGATCGATGCCGTCGAGCGGATAGTCGGGGTGCGGAGAGACGCCGGCGGCGGCGAGGAAGGTCGGCATCCAGTCCATCCCCATCGCGAGCCGGTCCGTCGTCTGACCGGCGCGCACGCGAGCGGGCCAGCGGAGGATCACCGGCACGCGGATGCCGCCCTCGAGCAGATCCATCTTCTTGCCCATCAGCGGGTAGGTGTCGGAGAAGCGCTCGCCGCCGTTGTCGCTCGTGAAGACGACGATGGTGTCGTCGCTGGCGCCGACCTGATTCAGGACGCCGAGCAGCTTGCCGATGCCCTCGTCCATCTCGCGGATCATCGCGGCGTAGGTGTGCACCGAGCCGCCGTCCAAGTGCGCGATGTTCGTGATGCGCTTCGACTCCGCCTCGTCGTTGCGCGTCTCCCAAGGCCAGTGCGGCGCGTTGTAGTGCAGCGAGAGGAGGAAGGGCCTCTTCGCGCCGGTGCGGCGGACGAAGTCGATCGCTCGCTCGGTGAAGAGGTCGGTGAGGTGTCCCTTCACCTTCACCTTCTCGTCGCCGTCCCAGAGGTCGTGGTTGCCGCCGACGCCGTGCTTGAAGTAGTCCGCGGCGCCCGCGCGGTGGCCGAAGAACTCTTGATAGCCGCTCTGGAGCGGCCCGAAGCGCGGCAGGGCGCCCATGTGCCACTTGCCCACGAGGGCGGTGGCGTACCCCGCGTCGCGCAGGAGCGAGGCCACCGTCGGCACCTCCGGCGGGAGGCCCTTGTTCACCGAAGAGGGCCCGTGGAGCGGCTCGTCGAAGCCGCCGTGCAAGCGGTGCTGATAGCGCCCGGTCGCGAGCGCGAAGCGCGAGGGCGAGCACACCGACGAGTTGGCGTAGGCGCTGGTGAAGCGTGTCCCCTCACGGGCCAGCTGATCGAGGTTCGGCGAGCAGTCGAGCCGCCCTCCGTAGCAGCCGAGATCGGCGTAGCCGAGATCGTCGGCGAGGATGAACAGGAAGTTGGGTCGGTTGGCCACGGTGCGTCCTCTCTCCGCCCCTCGACGAGCCGCGCCGCAGCTCGCACCCCCTGGAGGCGAGACAGCCCCCGTCCGGGGCGGACAAGGAGCGGCATCGAGGTCAGGCGCGCGCCTCGGCCCGCCCGGTCTCCAGCGCGCTCTCGGCCCGCTTGACGTTGCGCCGTCGGAGCTCGCCGGCGAGGGCGAAGCTCATCACCATGTTGATAAGGGCGGCGCAGGCCAGGAAGACGAAGACGTTCGGCTGATCGGCGAAGCTCCCGCCCGCCACGATGAAGGCGGCGGCGTAGTTGCGGTGGCCGGTGGCGAGCGCGACGGTGGCGCGGCTGGCGCGCGCGGGGCCGCCGAGCAGCCACCCGGAGAGCATCCCGATCGCGATGAGGGCGAGGATCGCGAGGATGGCGCCGGTCCCGATCATCTGGAGGATCTGGCGCACGTTCGCGGTCAGCATGAGCGCGATCAAGAGGACGAGTGAGACGTTGGCGACCGTCTGCACCGTGGGCTGCACGCCGGCGGTCTCCTCCGGATAGCGCCAGAAGGCGAAGAGACCGAGGCCGAGCGGCAGGAGCATCTGGAGGGACAGCTGGCGCAGGATGGCCAAGCCGTCGACCTGCACCTCGCCGGCGACGAGCGGGAGCGTGAGCGGCAGGTAGACGGCGGTGCCCAGCACGAGCAGCACCAAGAGCCCGACCGCGAGCGGGACGTCCCCCAGGGCGACGTCCGCCAGCTTCAACAGGAAGGGCGCGCCGGCGCCCGCCCCAATGAGCAGGATCCCGATCTTGAACTGAGGATCGGCCGGGATCATCGAGAGCAAGAGCGCCGCGGCCGGGACGATCACGAAGCTGGCGACCAGCGCGAGGACGAGGACCCGGACGCGCCGGAGCGGCGCCACGACCTGCCGGGGCGTGAGCGCCATGCCCATGCCGAGCATGCTCGACACCACGAAGGTGAGCGTGAGCAGGCTCTGCAGCTGTTGGATCATGCCTCCATCCCCTCGGCCGGGCGGTACAGACAGCGCCTCCCCCGCGCGAGGTCCTCGCGCTGGGTCTGTCGAGGATTCCAGCCTCCCCGCCGAGACGCGCAAGCGTGGGGGGACGACGGCTCGCCGCTGCGGATTGTGACGCCCGCGCCTCGAGCGCTCAGGGCTCGGGGAGCCGGCCGAGCAGCCGCGCGTCGAGGATGAGCACCCCGCCGCGCATGTACACGCGATCCGTCGACTCCAGCTCGAGCGCGAGCCCTGCCAGATCCGGCGTGAGCCCGCCGAGATCCCCGAGCGCCGGCAGCGGCAGCTCGAAGGCCAGCCCCTCGGACACCGACGCGCGCAGCGTCGGCCAGAGCTCCGAGAGGAGGAGGTTTCGGATCGTCTCCGGGCTCAAGAGCCGCGGGTTCGACGCCTCCACCAGCGTCCAGACCCGGATGACCGGCGTCTCCGCGATCGTCAGCGCGATGCGGTTGTCCGCCACCTCGAGGCTCACCCCCGCGTCGACGCTGATCGCGAAGCGCGCGGGCGCGCCCTGGAACGTCAGCGCGAGCTCTAGCTGGCCGAGGCTCAGGATGAGATCGTCGGTCTCTTCCCCGCGTGGAGGGCGCAGCACCGGCGGCAGGCGGCCGGCGAGGTCCGCCTCGCTGACGAGCCCGGTGACCGACTCGGGCAAGAGCGGCGTGACGGGGATCTCCAAGAGCCCCGAGCTCCACAGCGCGTGGAGCAGGCCGTTCAAGACCGCGAGGCGAACGCCGAGCGAGATCGATCCGTCGCGGAAGAAGCCCGGGCTCATCGCGCCGCCGTCGAGCCGCGCGACCCCGCGCGACTCCGGGTGCACGCTCGGCACGTCGGTGCCGATCGTGGTGCGCAGGGTCGCGAGCATCGCGCTGCGATAGCTCGCGTCGAGCGACGCCATGCGCCCGTCGATCCGGATGGTGACCGGCGGGAAGGGCGCGCTGTCGAGCATGAGGCTCTGATCGGCCAGCGCGCCGTCGACCGCACCGAGCGCGTCCCGCAGCACCGCCGGCACGCTGGTCTCGACGGTCTCTCGCACGGCGTCCCCGAGGACGTCCTCGAGCGTGCCGCGGAAGAGGCCCTCTGCGAGGCGGAAGACGGCCGCGGTCTCGGCGCTCTCGAAGGTGCCGTCGATGCTCTCGATGCCGACCACGAGATCGTCGAGCGTCACCTCGACCTCGGCCTCCTCGCTCTCCTTCGAGATGGTCAGGTGCGCGTAGGCCGACGCGGTCGCGCGGATCGATCCGGTCAGCGGGAGGCTCGTCCCCTCGACGATCAGCGCGCCCGAGGTCTCGGCGGTGACGTCGCTGATCCGGAGGAAGAGCTCGGCCCCGCCCTCGACGATGTCGAGCTCCGCGCGAGGCCGGCCGAGCGAGAGCGAGCGCACCCGCAGGGTGAACGTCGGCGGGTTGTCGACGACCGGATCGGGCACGAGGCCGTCCACGTCGAGGTTGTGGACGACGAGCTCGAGCAGATCCGAGAGGTCCTCGGTCTCGACGGGCGCCGCCGCCGGATCGAAGGGCACGCCGTCGTCGAAGAAGGGCTGGCCGAGACGCAGCGCGAGGCCGTCGTGCAGGGTGAGCTCGGGCAGGCCGGCCTCGTTGGTCGCCGGCGTGTAGGCGGGCGCCCAGAGGACGTCCATCTCGATCTGCGCGGGCTCGGTGAGCCCGTCGGAGGCGTCGACGACGAGGTGGTTCACGCCGAAGAGCGCGGGCAGCGTCGTCTCGAAGCGACCCATGTCGTCGGTCTCGACGCCGACGCCGTTGACGTACACGCGCACCACGCCGCGATCCGCGACCGAGCCGCGCACCGCGATGCCCGCCGGATCGTCGAGCTCCGCGCCGGGCGCCGGCGCCTCGAGCTCGAGGACCGGCAT
>JAEZBP010000391.1 GCA_023427125.1 Pseudomonadota bacterium
TTGCGCGGCAGCCCGAATCGTAGTGGCCGAAGCCGGGAGCCGAGCCGAAGGCGAGGCCCCGGCCCCGCCAGTCCAAGCGAAGCCCAGCGAAGCCAAGCGAAGCCCAGCGAAGCCAGCGAAGCCAGCGAAGCCCAGCGAAAGAGCAGCCCCAAAGCGCGGTCTTCCGGAGAGAGAGCACGCATGCTTGAATCCCGCCGATGAGCATCCCCGACGACCTCCTCCAGAGAGCGAACGCCTGGCAGGCCGACGACCCCGACCCCGACACCCGCGCCGAGGTCGACCGCCTCATCGCCGAGCGAGACCAAGCCGCCCTCGCCGACCGCTTCCGCGGCGCCCTCGAATTCGGCACCGCCGGCCTCCGCGGCCTCCTCGGCGCCGGACCCAACCGCATGAACCGCAAGGTCGTCCTCCGCGCCACCGCCGGCCTCTGCGCCTACCTCCTCGACACCACCCCCGACGCCAGAGAGCGCGGCATCTGCATCGGCTTCGACGGACGCCGCCTCTCCACCGAGCTCGCCTCGGACGCCGCCTCCGTCGCCTGCGGCATGGGCATCCGCGTCTTCGCCTTCGAGCACGTCGTCCCCACCCCCCTCGTCGGCTTCGCCTGCCTCGAGAAGAACGCCGCCGCCGGCATCGTCGTCACCGCCAGCCACAACCCCCCCGACTACAACGGCTACAAGGTCTACTGGGGGAACGGCGCGCAGATCATCCCGCCGATCGACGCCGGCATCGCCGCCGCCATCGAGCGCGTCGGCCCCGTCGACACCATCGCGCGCGCCTCCGCCCTCGACGCCAGCCTCTACGAGGTGCTCGGCGCCGACGTCGAGCGCCGCTACCTCGACGGCGTCCGCGCGCTCGCCGTCCACCCCGAGCTGCCGCGCACGCTCTCCATCGCCTACACCGCCATGCACGGCGTCGGCGCGCGCCTCGCCACCCAGGCCCTCGCCGAGGCGGGCTTCAACGCCGTCTTCAGCGTCAAGGAGCAGGAGGAGCCCGACGGCCGCTTCCCCACCGTCGCCTTCCCGAACCCCGAGGAGGCCGGCGCGATGGGCCTGGTGATCGCGCTCGCCAAGGAGAAGCAGGCCGATCTCGTCTTCGCCAACGATCCCGACGCCGACCGGCTCGCGGTCGCCGCGCGCGATCGCGACGGCGAGTACGTGCAGCTCACGGGCAACGACGTCGGCTGCCTGCTCGGCCACTACCTGCTCGATCAAGGCCCGCGTGAGGGGCGGCGCGCCGTCGTGAACACCATCGTCAGCTCGCCGATGCTCGGCGCGATCGCGCGCGCGCACGGCGCCTCCTCGGAGCAGGTGCTCACCGGCTTCAAGTGGATCGCCAACCGCGCCATCGCGATGGAGGCCGAGGGCGTTCGCTTCGTGCTCGGCTACGAGGAGGCGCTCGGCTACACGGTCGGCGCGCTCGTGCGCGACAAGGACGGCATCGGCACGGCCGTCGTGGTCGCCGATCTCGCGGCGTGGAGCGCCTCGAAGGGCCGGACGCTGCTCGAGGAGCTCGAGGAGGCGTGGCGGCGCTACGGCATGTACCTGAGCCGGCAGGTCGCGAAGGTGCTGCCCGGCGCCGAGGGCGCGCAGCAGATCGCGGCGATCATGGAGCGGGTGCGGAGCGCGCCGCCTTCGTCGATCGCCGACCGCAAGGTGACGGCGTTCGTCGACCTCACGCGCGACGAGCGCAAGACGGCCGACGGCCGCGTCGAGCCGACCGGGCTGCCGCCGGGCGACGTGATCGCGCTCGAGCTCGAGGGCGATCACCGCGTGATGCTGCGGCCGAGCGGGACCGAGCCGAAGATCAAGTTCTACTTCGACGTCCGCGTCGACATCGCGCCCGGCGAGGCGATCGACGCGGCGCGCGCGCGCGGCCAGGCGCTGATCGCCGAGCTCGTCGCGGGCCTCGAGCGCGTCACCTGATCCTCTCCTTCCCGCCTTCCGGCCTCTCCTCTTTCCGAATTCGATCGAGCGTCGATCCTGCCGGCGCTTCGTGCGAGCGGGGCCGAGGCGCGATCCGGTTTTCAGCGGGAAGGCGGGAAGGCGGGAAGGGATTGGTGGGTCGCGACATGGCGCGACGACGCCTGGTAGAGTGCGGCCGACATGCTCACCCGTCTCGCATGCATCTTGATCTTGACGCTCGCCTCCGCCGCCGGCGTGGCGCGCGCGCAGAGCGAGCGCGAGCTCGCGGCGGCTCGCGATCTGATCCTCGAGGCGCGCTTCTCGGAGGCGGTGACGGCGGCGCGGCAGATCCTCGAGCGCACCGATCTGTCGGCCGCCGATCGCAACGCGACGCTCGAGCTCTTGGCGGTCGCGCAGCTCGCGAACCGGCAGCAGCGCGAGGCGCAAGAGACGCTCGCGCTCCTCTACAGCCGCGATCCCGGCCACCGGCTCACCGACCCCGACGCGAGCCCGCCGGTGATCAGCGCGTGCGCGCGAGCGCGCGAGGCCGAGCCGCCCCAGATCCCCGGGCGCATCGAGCACGCGCCGCCGACGCTCACGGTGCGGCAGGCGCCGGAGCTGCGGGTGCGCCTCGGCGAGGGCGCCGACGCGGTCGCCGAGCTCCGCCTGGTCTATCGGATCGGCGCCGAGGCGCCCTCGCGGGTCGTGATGACGCAGCGCGCGGACGGCAGCTACAT
>JAEZBP010000399.1 GCA_023427125.1 Pseudomonadota bacterium
CCGTTCGCAAGCCGTGCTCGCGCTGCCCGATCGTGAACGTCGATCCCGATCGCGGAACGCGTGGCAAGGAGCCGCTCGCCACGCTGGCCACGTTCCGCACGCGCGACCGGCAGGTCTTCTTCGGTCAGAACCTGGTCTTCGCGGACTCCGTGTCCGCGGGCCCGGTGTTCACGGGCCCGGTGTTCACGGACCCGGTGCACGCCGGGGAGGGCGAGCTCGCGGAAGGTGATGCGGTGACGCTCTACTCCCCGTAAGGGATCCAGATGTTCTTCACGTGGGTCGCCTCGCGCAGCAGCTCGCGGCCCGCCGCCTCGCGATCGCTCGTCCAGTCGCGGACGAGGCCGTGATCCCCGAAGGTGCGCTTCATGTTACCGGCGCTCTGAAGCTCGACCTCGCGCTCGCCCTCGGGCGGGCCGAAGTACCAGACCTGATCGATGTCGTCGTGCGACGCGAGCGTCTTGACGAGCTCCTTGCGCAGCCCGGTCACGATGTTGAGCGCGCCGCCCGGGAGATCGCTCGTGTCGCACACCTGGTAGAAGTCGGTGGCCGCGAGCGGGTGGCGCTCGGAGGGGATCACCACCACCGCGTTGCCGGTGGCGAGGGCGGGCGCGATCGTCGAGACGAAGGCGAGGAGCGGGTGCGCGTCGGGGCAGACGATGCCGATCACGCCGATCGGCTCGTTCATCGCGACCGTCACGTTGCGATAGGGCGTCGCGTGCACGAGCCCGTCGTACTTGTCGGCCCAGCCCGCGTAGAGGAAGAGCCGCTCGATCGAGAGGGCGACCTCGCGCTCGGCCTGCTCCTTGTCGCCGACCATGCGCGTGAGGCGCGCGGTGAAGTCGGCCTGACGCTCCGCGAGGTTCTCCGCGATGTAGAAGAGGATCTGCGCGCGCAGGTGCGCGGTGCCCGCCGACCAGCCTCGCGCCCCGTGGGCCGCCTCGACCGCGTCGCGGATGTCCTTGCGGTTGCCGCGGCCCGCCTCGCCGAGGACGTGGCCCTTCGCGTCGAGGATCTCGAGGCTGTAGCCGCCGTCCGGGCGCTTCTGCTTGCCGCCGATGTAGAGCTTGGCGGTGCGGTCGATCGGCGGCAGGCCCGGGGCGGGCTCCTCCTCCGCGCGCGGCGGCGTCGCCATCGGCTCGCTCTCGGCGGACTTGCGCCCCTCGGCGGTCTTGCGGTTCTCGGCAGCAAGGTGCCAGCGCGGCTTCACGTACTCGAAGAGCCCCTCCTTGCCACCCTCGCGGCCGTATCCGCTCTCGCGATAGCCACCGAAGCCCGCCGCCGCGTCGAAGACGTTCGTGCAATTGATCCAGACCGTGCCGGCCTTGATCTTCGGCGCGATGTCGAGGGCGAGGTTGATGCTCTCCGACCACAGGCTGGCCGCGAGGCCGTAGCGGGTGTTGTTCGCGAGCTTCACCGCCTCGTCGGGCGTCCGGAAGGTCATGAAGACGACGACCGGCCCGAAGATCTCGACCTGCGCGACGGTGGAGGCCGGCGAGACGTCGCTGAGCAGCGTCGGCGGATAGAAGAGGCCCTCGGTCGGGCAGCTCCACGAGGGCTGCCACAGGGTCGCGCCCTCGTCGGCGCCCTGCTTGACGAGGCTCGCGATCTGCTCGAGCTGCACCGGCGCGACGATGGCGCCGATGTCGATCGCCTTGTCGAGCGGCTCGCCCACGCGGAGCTTCTCCATGCGGGCCCGCAGCTTGACCAGCAGCTTGTCCGCGATGCTCTCCTGGGCGAGGATCCGCGAGCCGGCGCAGCACACCTGCCCTTGGTTGAACCAGATGGCGTCGACCACGCCCTCGACGACGCTGTCGAGATCGGCGTCTTCGAAGACGATGAACGGAGACTTCCCGCCGAGCTCGAGGCTCAGCTTCTTGCCGGTGCCGGCCGTCGCCTTGCGGATGATGCGGCCGACCTCGGTCGAGCCGGTGAACGCCACCTTCTTGATCCGAGGGTGATCGACGATCGCCGCGCCGGTCTTTCCGTCGCCGGTCACGAGGTTCACGACGCCGGGCGGGAGGCCGACCTCCTGGCACAGCTCGCCGAAGCGCAGCGCGGTGAGCGAGGTGTACTCGGCCGGCTTGAGCACGACGGTGTTCCCCATCGCGAGCGCCGGCGCGATCTTCCACGCCATCATGAGCAGCGGGAAGTTCCACGGGATGATCTGCCCGACGACGCCGATCGGCGCGCTCTCCGGCAGCTCGCTCTCCATCAGCTGCGCCCAGCCGGCGTGGTGATAGAAGTGGCGCGCGACGAGCGGCACGTCGATGTCGCGGCTCTCGCGGATCGGCTTGCCGTTGTCCATCGACTCGAGCACTGCGAAGAGGCGGTGGTGCTTCTGGAGGTGGCGCGCGATCGCGTAGAGGTAGCGCGCGCGCCCGTGCCCTCCGAGGGCCTGCCACGCAGGCTGCGCCTTCTCCGCCGCCTCCACCGCGGCGTCGACGTCCGCCTTCGAGGCCTGCGCGAGGTCGGCGAGCTTCTCGCCGCGCGCGGGGTTGTGCGTGTCGAAGTAGGTGCCATCGCTCGGCGCGACCCAGCGCCCGCCGATGAAGAGCCCGAAGCGGCGCTCGTGCCGATCGAGCCACGCGTTGGCGACGTCGTCGCTCTCCGGCGCGGGGCCGTACTCCATGGTCTCGAAGATCTCCGCCACGGTCTGCGCTCCGCCCTTCACGTGCTGACTCGCGGGCTCGCCGTGCCCGTTCTTGTCGCCCTTGCGCTTCTTCTTGCCTGCGCCGGTCGATGCCGTGCTGGTGGCTTCTCGGGAACCGGGGTGTTCGGTGCTCATGGTGTTCACGCCATCGGGTGGTGGTGGTAGGCGGAGTAGCGGCCCGTCACGAAGAATTCGAGCTGACGCTCGATGTCGGCGAGCAAAGTGCTCGCGCCGAAGCGGAAGCGGTCGGGCTCGAGCCAGCGGTCGCCGAGCTCCTCCTTCATCAGGCTGAGCCAGACGAGCGCGTCCTTGGCCGAGCGGATGCCGCCGGCGGGCTTGAAGCCGACCGCATGCCCGGTGAGCTCGCCGTAGGCGCGGAGCGCGCGGACCATCACGAGCCCGAACTCGAGCGTCGCGTTGACCGACTCCTTGCCGGTGGAGGTCTTGATGAAGTCGGAGCCGGCCATCATCGCGACCCACGAGGCGCGCGCGACGTTGCGGAGCGTGCCGAGCTCGCCGGTCGCGAGGATGGTCTTCATGTGCGCGTCGCCGCACGCCTCGCGGCAGGCCTTCACCTCGTCGTAGAGCGCCTGCCAGTCGTGGCGCAGCACGTGGCGGCGGCTCACGACGATGTCGATCTCCTGCGCGCCGTCGGCGACGGAGGCCCGGATCTCGGCGAGCCGCTGCTCGAGCGGGGTGAGGCCGGCGGGGAAGCCGGTCGACACCGCGGCGACCGGGATCCCGCTTCCGTCGAGCGCCTCCACGGCCGTCTTCACCATCGAGTGGTACACGCAGACCGCGCCGCAGCGGATGGGGAGCTCGCCGGCGCCGAGCGCCGCGATCAGATCCGCCCGAAGCGGCGTGCGCGCCTTGGCGCAGAGGCGCTTGACGTTCGAGGGCGTGTCGTCGCCGGCCAGCGTGGTCAGGTCGATCAGCGTGATGGCCTTGAGGAGCCACGCCGCCTGCCACTCCTTCTTCACCGTCCTGCGCTTGCCGAGCGTGGCCGCGCGGCGCTCGACGGCGCTGGTGTTCACCTGCACCGCCTCGACGAGGTCGAGGGAGAGGGGGATCCCGGGGTTGCGATCTTCGTGGTGCGCGTGCATCTGCGCGGCGAGTCTCGCCCGAGCGCGGCGCCGCGGGCAAGGGGCGCGATTGGGGGGGGGGCGCGGCTCCCGGCGATCGGGGCTATGCGGCCAGCAGCTCGCGGGTACGCGACTCCCAGCGGCCGTTGAACAGGTCAGCGCGGAGCGCGGCCATGTGCCCGGCGCCTTCGGGCGACCACCGCA
>JAEZBP010000427.1 GCA_023427125.1 Pseudomonadota bacterium
TCGCGGGCCTCGACGCCGCGGTGCTCCAGGCCGACGACGCCAGCGCGCTCAACCAATGGCTCGCTCGCCACGGCTACCCCTCGAGCCGCCCGCTCGAGCGCTGGCTCGCGCCCTACGTCGCGCGGCGCTGGACCGTCACCGCCTTCCGCTTCGATCCGAGCCAGCAGCGCGGCGGCCGTTTCGTCAGCCGCGCGCTCCGCATGTCGTTCGACACCGACGCGCCCTTCTTCCCCTACTCCGAGCCGCAGGATCGCGCCGCACCCCCGGAGCGCCGCCCGTTCCGCGTGAGCGTGGTGGCGCCCACCCGCATGCGCGCCGCCCCCGGCACCGTCTGGAACGGCCGCGTCGTCTACGCGGACCAGCCGCGCCTGCGCCTCGAGAGCGCGCTCCGCGCCGTGGTCCCGCCGGACTCCTTCGGCCCCTCCTCGTGGCTCACCGTCTTCGACGAGCCCCGCTCGCTGCGCGGCTCGACCGACGTCGTCTTCGAAGAGGATCCCCGCCAGCGGCCGGTGGCCCCGCGCGTCGACCGCATGCTCGTCCCCTGGTGAGCCTCTCGTCAGAGCGGCATCGGCCCGAGCTCGTGCGCGGAGAGCGAGAGCCACGGTCGGCGCCCGCCCAGAAGGAGCCGCGCTTCGAATACCCGGCAGCGCCGGTGATAGTCTCGCGCCGTGTCCGCGTTGGAGATCGTCGCCGCCGTGTCGCTCATCACCGGCGCTGCGCTGATCTTCACCAAGTCGTTGGATGCCTTGTTTCCGAGTCGCGCGGCGAGGCTCGCGAAGCTCGACGCCCTCCTGAGGCGAGCGGCGGAGGCGGAGGCTCGCGAAGACTGGGACGCCGCAGAGGCGCACTGTCGACACGGCGTTCGCCTCGCCCAGCGGTGGTTCGGGCGTGGAACGAAGCACGCGACCGAAGCGTGGTACGCGCTTCTGACCGTAGGGCTGCGATCGGCGCGCGACGAGCTGGCCGGCGAAGCCGCGCGCCGTGTCGTCGACTGCGCCGCCGAGCATCCAGGTCTGGAGGAGTACGCGGCTCGCGGCCGCGAGGAGGTGGCGCGCGCGCGAGCGAGGCTCGGCGCGGTGGACGAAGCGCGAGCCCTCCTCGATCAAGCCGACGCAATCCGGCGCGAGCACTTACCCGGCACGCGGGCGCAGAACCTCGAGATGCGGGCCCGGGTCGCGTTCCTCAGCGACGACCTGCCCGGAACGACCCGCACCTTCGAGTCACTCCTGGCCGCCGTCGACGGCACCGATCCAGCGGAGGGCCCCTATCGCTCGCGCGCCGCTGCACCCGATGAGCCGATGGAGCTCGCGCCGGAGTACGGCGAGGAGGTCCTCTCGAGCCACGCCCGAGTGCTCTACCTGCGGAACCTCGACTCCGAAGCGGAGCGGGTGCTCGCGCGACTCATCGCGCGAACGCAGGAGGCGATGACGATCGGCGGCCGCGCTCCCTCGGCGCGACTGCACGCGGCGGCTCGGCGGCTCGCATCACACGGCCTGATGGACGGCCCGCGAGCGCTGGCGCTGGCCGGGGCAGAGCTCGCGGCACCAGCGAGCGCTCTCGAGATGAAGATCGATGCGGCGCGATGGGCATGGCGCGCAGGCGACTGGCGAGGCGCCGACGAGATCCTTCAATCCTTGGTCGCCGCGGGGTGGGATGCGGCCGGGCGCGCCGAGCTCCTCGGCGAGCTGGCATTTCAGCGCTACTCGTGCGGCGCGCACGAAGTGGGAGAGAAGCTCTTTCACGAGGCGCGGTCTGCGCACGCCTCGTTCGCGCCGAGCCTCGCCCTCACCGAAGCGCGCGCCTCCTCCACGTTTGCGACCGGCGACCGTGAGGGAGCGGCGGCGATCTTCGAAGCGAGCCTCGTCCCGAGCGCGGCGGAGATCGCGTGGACGGTCGCTGGAACCTGGGCGGTGGACCGGAGCATCCACTCGATGGTGGAGCGGTCGCTGGCGAAAGTGCGGACTCACGCGCAGCGCCCTCCACACGAGGCCCTCTCGCGGGCGATCCTGCTCTCCAGCGTCGCGGCCCGTCGCGGAGAGCTCGAGCAGGCCGAACGAGCGCTGGCGGAGGTCTCGCTTCCAGTGAGCCTACGCGCCCTGCGTGCGCTCCTCGACCACCACCGGGGCTGGCTCATGTGGGTCCGCGGCCGACACCGAGAGGCGTTCACGCTACTGGGGCGTGCGTGGGGGCTGCGCGCGAGCACGATGGACGCGCGCGGGAGCCTGGCGACGTGGGTCGGCATGGCGGCGGTGGGAGCGCCCGGCGAGCTCGCCACCGATCCGCGTGTCCGCGCCATCGCGGCGAGCCTTCCTGAGCGCGACAGCGCACGCGCCGGCTGGTTGATGCACGAGGCGCGGCTCCAGCTGCATGCAAACGACCCCGAAAGCGCGCTGGCAACCTGCGACCAAGCGGGGTCGCTCGACGCCCACTGGTACGCGGGTGAGGGCGCGTTCGCGGGCGGGCTGGCCGCGCTGCGCAGCACGGTGCTTCACCGGCTCGGATCGCTTCGCGACGCCGAGGAGGAGGCGCGGCGCGCCCTCGCGCTTCGCCTGGCGGATCACCCCGCGGACCATCCGCTCGTCGCTGCCGCGGAGCGCCACCTGGCCGGCTTCGTCGGCGAGCCCGCGCGGCGCGCGCTGCTCGAGCGAGCGCTCGCGGTCCGGCGCGCTCACCAGGCCGACGACGTAGCGGAGATCGAGCGGGACCTCGCCGATCCATCCGCCCGTTCGGCCTGCGCCGCGGCGCGCGCGAAGCGCCCCGCGAGTCGAAGGACGTGGAGGCCGCGCGCCCTTCGACTTCGCTCAGGGCGAACGGCCAGGAAAGGGAGTGATCCCGACCCAAGCGATTCTGCTTAGAGGCCCATCGGCCCGAGCTCGTGGGGGAGCGAGCGCGAGCGGCCGGGCTCCGGCGTCGGCAGCGCCGCGAGCTGGCCGTTGCGCCAGGTCAGAAAGCAGATCGACTCGAGCCCTCCCTCGACCTCGAACGCGACGTGGGTGGGCAGCCCGCGCTCGACCTCGAGCACCGTCGCCGTCAGCTCGCCGGCCTGCACCCGGTGGCCGCGCGACAGCGGCGCGCCGCGGTAGACGGTCTCGAAGAGGTTCGCCTCGCGCGGACCGTCGAGCACCCGCAGCTCGAAGCGATCGGCGCCGGTCACCGTCAGCTCCTGCGCGTGCGGCGCCATCGACAGGACGCGCATGCGGCTCAGCCACGCGGCCTTCTCCGGCTCGTAATAGAGCAGCGCCGGCGCGGCGTAGAGCGAGAGCACGGGGTCGGCGCCGGTCAGCAGGTAGCCGGTGCTGCCCTCGCGGCACTCGCCCGCGTCGGCGCGCCGCGCGAGCTCGCGCTCGGCCTCCCCGACGTTGGCCAAGAAAGAAGGCATGCTCAGCCGCACGAGCGGCGAGAAGCCCAGGTGCAGAGAGACGAGCGCGACGCCGATCGCGCCGAAGCCCAGCCGCCGCGCCACCGTCGTCTTCGACGCGAGCTCGAACGCGAGCACGATCGCCGCGCCCACCACCGC
>JAEZBP010000456.1 GCA_023427125.1 Pseudomonadota bacterium
TCGGCGCCCTCGAAGGCGACGAGCAGCCGGCGCACGCGGACCCGCTCGGCCTGCTCGGCGAGCGGCGCGGCCGCCCCGCGCTCGCCGTCGGGCGCGCGGATGATGCCCGGGCCGCAGCCGAGGGTGAAGAGGACGAGGGACAGCCAGAGGCGCATGGGGCCAGCCATAGCACGTGCGACGCGACCGATGTGATCGCAGCGCGCCAGCGACTACCCTCTCACACATGTGGATCACGCTCCTCCTGGTCGTCGGCTCGGTGCTCCTCGTGGTGTCGGGGTTCACCTGGGCGGCCCGCCGTGAGGCGCTCGAGCGCGCCCGTGACCTCGAGGCGCTCGAGCCGATCGGGATCGCGTCGCTGAGCGAGCCGCGGATGGTCGCGGTGCGCGGCCGCGTCGTCGCCGACGAGCCGCTCACCGATCCGGTGACCGGCGAGCGCGTGGTCTTCTTCGAGGCGCGGCTCGCGCGGGTCGACGGTGACGAGAAGGCGCTGCGCGTCCTGCGTGGGGGCGACGTGTTTCGCCTCGACGAGCAAGGAGAGCGGGCGGAGGTGCGGCTCCACGCCGCCGAGCTCGCGATCGAGTGGGAGGAGCTCGAGTCGAGCGATCGCGATCCGTCACCGCGGATGCGGGCGCTGCTCGAGGCGGGAGGGCTCCCAGTCCCGGCGACCGACCGGAGCGCTCGCTACATGCTCTTCCACCGCGCGATCCGAGTCGGCGGCGAGCTGACCGTGGTGGGCACGCCGAGCTTCGAGGCGGGCGCGCTCCCGACGTTCGAGGCGAACGGCGCGATGCTCATCGTCACCGACGGCGAGCTCGACGCGCTGAAGGAGCGCGAGCGCGCGGACATGCGCGCGATGAGCATCATGCTCCGCATCGCCGTCGTGGTCGGCGCCATCGCGATCGGCACGGCGGGTGTCCTCGTCGCCATCGCGTCGGGGTGAGCTGCCGCGACCGGTCGGCGCGGAGAACGCCGAGCGGCGCGTTCACCCTCGACTAACGTGCCGCGCGCTCGCGAAGCGCGCGCCAAGCAACTCACCGCGACTCGTACACCGTGAGCGACGGGAGCTCGACCGCCGTGAGAAAGCCGCCGCTGCCGCAGCCGGTGTCGAGCGCGAGCACGCACTCGCCGGCCCAGAGGTCGGTGGGATCCTCGGGCGTGTAGGTCGAGAGCTCGGGCGGGAGCAGCTCGGTCTTGGTGTGGCCCACGACCACGCGCTTGCCGCGGTACTCGCGGAAGAACGCCTGGGTGCGGGTCCAGAGGAGAGCGGTCTGCGGCTCCGCGTCGCGCGGATGGGGGAACGCGCCGCCCTTCTGGGTGAGCCCCGCGTGCACGTAGATCGCGTGCTCGTCCTCGTACCAGTAGGGCAGCTCGCGCATCCACGCGAGCACGTCGGGCGGGAAGAACGACCCCGCGAAGAGCGCGTCGGCCTCCTCGAGCTTCGGCATCGCGCCGCCCTCCGGGACCTCGCCGCCGGTGTACGAGCGCATCGTGGCGAGGCAGCCGTTCGAGACGGGGAAGACGAACTCCGGCCAGCCTCGGTCGATCACGCGCAGCCACGCGTCCTCGTGGTTGCCCCGCAGCGTCACGACCTTGCAGCCGAGGTCGCGCGCGAAGGCGCGCACGACGCGCACGACCTCCTCGGACTTCGGGCCGCGGTCGAGGTAGTCACCGAGGAAGACGAGGGTGTCGTCGTCGTCCAGCGGGGGCAGCTTCGCGATGAGCGCGCGGAGCTGATCGAGCTCGCCGTGGATGTCGCCGATGGCGAAGGTGCGCTGCGTCACCCGCGCATCGTACCTCAACTGTGCGCGGCTCTAGACAGGGGACTCGCCGCCGCCCTCCATCGGATCGTTCGCGATCGCGCCCTCTCGCACCGGGGGGCCGAGCGGGCTCGTCGGCGCCATGTCGTAGTAGGTGATCATCGGCATGCGCGGCTCGGCCGCGGGGAAGCGCGACTCCCCCGGCGGCACGGAGGCACACCCGATCGCCACGCTACCCATCAACGCGAGCAGAATCCATCGCAGGTGCATCGTGCTCACCCACGATCGGAGCTAGCTCCTCGCGCCGCGATTGGAAACGACCTCGGATCGGAGAGCGTGAATCAATCCCCGCCCGATTGTGGCTCTGCCACATGGGGGCGGGGCTGGTCCACACCGCCAGCCAACTCAGCTCACGCCGAGCAGCTCGACCTCGAAGACCAGCGTGGAGTTCGGCGGGATCGCGCCCGGAAAGCCGCGCTGGCCGTAGCCGAGCTCGGGCGGGATGGTCAGGAGGCGCTTGCCGCCCACCTTCATCCCCGCCACGCCCTGATCCCAGCCCTTGATCACCTGCCCCGCGCCGAGGCGGAACGAGAAGGGGTCGCCGCGATCGAGCGAGCTGTCGAACTTCGTCCCGTCGGTCAGCTTGCCGGTGTAGTGCACGGACACGGTCTTGCCGGCCACGGCCTCTGCTGCTGCCGACCACGAGGTCTTCCTGCTTCAGCATGGCGCGAACCCTTGCACGAACCGCCAGCTCCGAGAAGCGCTTACCCGCGCAGAGGAGCGCTCTTGGCGAGCGGCTCGCTCGCGCTCCCGGCGCGGGCGCGCTCGGCGCCGGCGGTCCACGCGAACAAGGTGACCAGCGCCACCGCGGCGGCGACCAGCGCGAAGGCGATCAACGATCGTCGCTCCGCGACGGCAGGCCGACACCGGCCGCCGTTCTTCGCGATGCCTTCACGAAGCGGAGCGGGGACGATCGCGGGCGCCTCGATGATGGGATCGACGCGAGGTGGCGTGAGCGGGCGGGCGCGGCCCTCGGCGATGCGCACGAGCTCCAGCATGAGCTGGCCGGCGCTCGCGGGGCGCAGCTCGGGATCGATCGCGAGCGTGCGCGCGAGCAGCTCGTCGAGGGCCTCCGGCACCGGCTCGTCGCTCGCCTCGGAGAGGCGCGTCGCAGGCTCGCCGAGCTTGGCGACCAGCGTGGCCACGATGGTCTTGCGCTCGTGCGGCACCCGCCCGGTCAGCATCTTGAAGAGGATGCAGCCGAGCGCGTAGACGTCGGCGCGCGCGTCGGTCGGCCGGCCGGCCGCGGCCTCGGGCGCGTGATACGCGGGCGTGCCGAGGATCGCGCCCGGGCCGGTGAGGCGATCCCAGCCGGGGCGCACCGCGAGGCCGAAGTCGATGAGCGTGATGCGCGGCCCATGCGGGGTCGGCGTGGAGAGGATGTTCGCGGGCTTCACGTCGCGATGCACGATCCCGAGCGCGTGCGCCGCGTCGAGCGCCGACGCGATGGGGCGCAGCCACTCGCACGCCTCGCCGAGCGAGAGCGTCCCGCGTCGCGCGAGCACGTCCTCGAGCGTCTCGCCGGCGAGGTGCTCCATCACGAGGAAGGGCACGCCGCTCGGCAGCCTCCCGAAGTCGAGCACCCGCACCACGGCCGGGTGCTCGATGCGGCTCGCCGCGAGCGCCTCGCGCTCGAAGCGCGCGGCCGACGAGGGGCTGCGCGCGTCGTCCGCCAGGATCTTCACCGCGACCGACTGCCCGAGCTCGACGTGCGCGGTCTCCCACACGACGCCCATCGCGCCCTCACCGATCACGCGGACGAGCCGGTAGCGATCGCCGATGATCTCCCCCGGCCTGTGCGCCACCTTCACACTCGACGCCGGCGCTTCACACCCCGGGAGCGCTCGGATCGCGGTGTTTTCCTTGGTAATCATGGCTCGCTCCTCGCCAGATCAACCGGCCGAGGGAGCCTCTGCAGCCCTCGTGCCTGCGTCGGCTATGCTCCGCGCCGCATGCTCAGCCAGTGGAACGAAGCCGAAGCTCCCGCCGATCTCCTCGCCCTGCGCGCCTACAGCTCGCGCTTGCTCGGCCGCGAGGCCTCGCTCGTGCTGCACGGCGGCGGCAACACGTCGGTGAAGCTCACGATACCGGACTTCTTCGGCGACCCCGTGGAGGTGCTCGCCGTCAAGGGCAGCGGCTGGGATCTCGCCTCGATCGAGCCCGCCGGCTTCGCGCCGGTGCGCCTCTCGGTGCTGCGCCGCATGGCCGAGCTCACGCACCTCTCGGACTCCGACATGGTGCGCGAGCAGCGCGCGGCGATGCTCGATCCGGCCGCGCCGAACCCCTCGGTCGAGGCGATCCTCCACGCGGTCTTGCCGCAGCGCTTCGTCGATCACACCCACGCGGACGCGGTGGTCACGCTGAGCAACTCGCCGGGCGGCGAGGAGCGCATCCGCGCTCTCTACGGCGACCGCGTGATCGTGGTGCCCTACGTGATGCCGGGCTTCGTGCTCGCGCGCCGCGTGTACGAGCTGACCCGCGACATCGAGGACTGGTCGCAGATCGACGGGATGGTGCTCCTCCACCACGGCGTCTTCACCTTCCACGACGACGCGCGCGAGAGCTACGAGCGGATGATCCGGCTCGTCACCATGGCCGAGGACGCGCTCCGCGAAGAGGGCGCGCTCGCCGCGGTGCGAGAGGTCGAGGGCGGCGAGATCGATCCGCTCGAGCTCGCGTCGCTGCGCCGCGAGGTCAGCCGCGTCACCGGACGCGCGATGATCGCGAGGCTCGACACCTCGAGCGAGGCGCGGGGCTTCGCGTCGCGCGAGGACGCCGCACGGCTGGCGACGCGAGGGCCGGTCACCCCCGACCACGTGATCCGCATGAAGAGCGCGCCGGTGTTCGTCGCAAAGGAAGGCGACGTCGCCCGCTACGCCGACGAGTACCGCGCGTACTTCGCGCGGAACGCGCCGGCCGACGGCTCGCTCACGATCCTCGATCCCGGCCCGCGCTGGGCCATCTGGAAGGACCGCGGCGTCGTCTCGTTCGGCGCGAGCGTCAAGAGCGCGGACGAGGTGGGCGACATCGCGCGCCACAGCGTGCGCTGCTTTCAGTGGGGCGAGGGCCTGGGCGGCTGGCGGCCGCTCGGCGAGGCCGAGCTCTTCGAGGTGGAGTACTGGGAGCTCGAGCAGCGCAAGCTCAAGAAGCCTGGCGGCGCGCCGCTCCTGAGCGGCAAGGTCGCGCTCGTGACCGGCGGCGCCACCGGGATCGGTCGCGCCATCGCGCAGGCGCTCCGCGCGGCGGGCGCGGCGGTGTGCGTGCTCGACATCAAGCCCGAGGTCGAGAGCTTCCGCGGCAAGGACGCCCTCGGCCTCGTCTGCGACGTGACCGATCCGAAGGCCGTCGACGAGGCGGTGCGCCGCTGCGTCCTCACCTTCGGCGGCCTCGACGCGCTGATCAGCAACGCCGGCAACTTCCCCGGCAGCATGAAGGTCGCCGAGATCGACGAGGCGATCTGGAAGCGCACGATCGATCTCAACCTCACCTCGCACATGCACGCGCTGCGCGCCGCGGCGCCGCTCCTCGAGCGCGGGATCGATCCGGCCGTGGTCGTCATCGCCTCGCGCAACGTGCCGGCGCCGGGCCCCGGCGCGGCGGCGTACTCGGCGAGCAAGGCCGCGCTCACCCAGCTCGCGCGCGTCGCCGCCCTCGAGCTCGGCCCGAAGGGCGTGCGCGTCAACATCCTCCACCCGGACAAGGTCTTCGACACCGAGCTCTGGAGCGACGAGACGATCGCGCGCCGCGCCGAGAGCTACGGCCTCAGCGTCGAGGCTTACAAGAAGAGCAACCTCCTGGGCGTCGAGGTCACCACCGCCGACGTCGCGGGCCTGGCCGTCGCGATGGTCGGCCCCCTCTTCCGCACGACCACCGGCGCGCAGGTCCCGGTCGACGGCGGCAGCGATCGCGTGATCTGAAGCAAGCCCTACCGTTCGGGGACCGTGACCTCGCCTCCGTCGAGGCGTAGTCTCTGTGGACTGCTTCGCTCCGCTTCTTGGCCTTCGGGAGGCTCGAGGGCCGCTCGATGGACTCCTCAACGGGCGATGCGCCGCTCGCGCGGCGCGCGGAGGGGGTATGTGGCGGGCGGTGGAAGAGGCGGAGCGACGGCGCTTCGGTCGGATCAACCTGGGCGCGACGGCGACGCTCCTGCAGCGCGGCGGGCAGGTGGGGCGCTTCACCGTGCAGAACCTGTCGGCGGGCGGCGCGCTGCTCACCGGCGCGAGCGACGTGGCGCGATCGGCGCCGCTGCGGGTGGTGCTCGAGCTGCCGGGCGGTGAGCCGCTCACGCTCGGCGCGCACGTGAAGCGGCGGGCCAAGATGGGCAACCTGATCGCCCTCGCGGTCGCGTTCCGGCACATCAGCGAGGCCTCCGAGGATCGCATCCAGGATGCGCTCCTCGCGCTCTTCGATCGCGTCCACCGGGTGGATCACCCGGCCGTCCTCGTGGTCGACGCCTCGCCCGAGGCGCGGGCCGAGCTCGCGGAGCGCGTCTACGCGATCGGCCGGCGTGCGCTGATCGCCGAGGCGCCGCTCGGCGCGCTGCGCATCCTCGACGACCCGGACGAGTTCGTCGACGCGCTCTTGGTGCGCGAGCCGGGCCTCGAGCTCCTCGAGCACGTGGCCGAGAGCTACGAGGACGTGCACCCCTTCCTCCTGGTCGACGATCCGACCGCCGATCCCAAGGTCGCTCACCCCCGCGTCGAGCGCTGCCGGCCGGAGGATCTGGCCGATCGCCTCGCCGAGCGGACGTGCACCGGCCTCGCCGAGCCGCTCGCCTGACCGGGCCGCCGCGATGTTAGGCTTCGCGCCGATTTATGGAGGCGAAGCGAGTCCTACGCGCGATGTTCCACGACGGCTCCGCCGCGTCGTCGCTCCCGCCCGAGCTCGAGCAGCGGGCCGCCGATCGGCTGCGCTGGCTCGTGCTCGTGGTCGCGCTGGTCTTCGCCGCGACCATCCCGCTGCGCTTCCTGACCTGGGGCAAGAGCGACGGGCTCGTCACGCTGAGCGACGTGGTCGCCGGCACCTTCGCCGGCCTGAGCCTGATCGCGTTCGTGGCGCTCCGCTTCGGCGACTTCCCCGCCGCCATCGTGCTGAAGCTCGGGCTGATCTACGAGGTCGGCCTCTGCTTCGCGCTCGCCCTCGTCGAGCAGGTGCTGATCGGCTTCTCGACCATGCCCTTCCGGCTCTCGGTCGTGAGCGTCGTGCTGCTCACGTTCCCGCTCGCGGTCCCGACCCCGCCGCGCTGGCGCGTGATCGCCACCGCGATCGGCGCCTCGAGCGTGCCCGCCGCGATCGCTCTGGTTCACCTCGCCCACGGCGAGCTCGATCCCTTCGAGATCATCGGCACCTCGGCGCCGACCATGATTGTCGCGGGCCTCGCCGCGTGGCTCGCGACGATCGTCCACCGCCTGCGCATCGAGGCGAGCCGCGCGCTCACCTTCGGTCACTACGAGCTGGTGCGGAAGCTCGGCGAGGGCGGGATGGGTGAGGTCTGGGAGGCGCGCCACGCCAACCTGCTGCGGCCGGCCGCCATCAAGCTCATCAAGAGCGAGATGGCCGGCGTGCACGGCGCGTCGGCGCGCGCGCGCTTCAAGCGCGAGGCGCAGGCGACGGGCGCGCTCTCCTCGCCGCACACCGTCGAGCTCTTCGACTTCGGGACGACCGACGACGGCACGCTCTACTACGCGATGGAGCTGCTCGAGGG
>JAEZBP010000468.1 GCA_023427125.1 Pseudomonadota bacterium
GCCGGCGGGCGCGCCGCACCCTGCGAGCGAGAGCATCGCCAGCCAGAGCGTCGCGATCCATCGCGTCATCGGGCCGGCGCTCCGGGTGTGGGTCCGGTCGCGGTCGGGCAGCCGCGGTGGCGCCTCACGCCGGCCTCCTCGGGGCACTCGTCCTGCTCGTCGGGGATGCCGTCCTCGTCGGCGTCCTCCTCGGGGCAGCCGTCCTCGTCGAGCAGCCCGTCGAAGTCCTCCGCCGCGTCGACGCACTGGTCGGCGGCGTCGTCGATGCCGTCGCCGTCGGTGTCGAGATCGGGGCAGCCGTCGGTGTCGCGATCGCCGTCCCTGTCCTCCGGCGTGTCGGGGCACGAGTCGTAGCCGTCGTTGATTCCGTCGCCGTCGTTGTCGGGGTCGGGGCAGCCGTCCTCGTCGTCGTGCTCGTCGAAGTCCTCGGGCTCGTCGCGGCACTGATCGTCCGCGTCGGGGATTCCGTCCTCGTCGTTGTCGAGCTCGGGGCAGCCGTCCTCGTCGGCGAAGCCGTCGAGGTCCTCCGCGTCGCTCGGGCAGCCGTCGCGCGAGTCGAGGATGCCGTCGCCGTCGCTGTCGAGGTCGGGCCGCGGCGTGAAGCTCCCGCCGACGAAGACCCGAAAGATCGGCGCGCCGACGCCGTAGACGAGCCCCGCGCCGGCGCCGACCGAGAGCGTGAGCTCGCCGAGGTGGATGAGCCCCGCGGCGCGCAGCTCGGTCGGGGCCTCGCTGTCGAAGCGCTGGCCGAAGCTCGTCGCGCCGGTGAGCTCGACGAGCCCCTCGAAGAGCGGGTGGAAGCGGTAGCCCGCGGCCACGCCCCAGATCATCTCGGTGCCGACCGCGCTGCGGAGGTTCTGCGCCTCGTCGCGCACCTGCACGCCGAGGTTGATCGCGACCCGCAGGTCGTCGACCCGCAGCGAGCCGATCGCCTGCGCCCCGAGCGTCGGGTAGCGATCGCCGACGAAGCGCCCGGGCCACGTCGCGTGGCCGATCGGCGCGCTGACCCACATCGAGGCGGCGAGCGCGATCCCGTCGCCGTCCGGGTCGGGATCGAGCAAGCGCACCTTCACCGAGAGGCGCGGATCGCCGAGCCCGCCGCCCGCGCCGCCCGCCGCGGCGGTGCGCGGGCTGCGCCCGTCCTGGTAGTCGTAGCGGCTGCCCTCGAAGTAGAGCAGCACGGGCACGTTGAGCGCGATCTGCACCCGCTCGAGCACCGTGAGCCCGCCGTAGAGCTGGAGGTTCAGGAGCGGACCGAGCAGATCGGTCTCCTGGTTCATCGGCGTCCCGCAGCCGGCCGAGATGCGGCCCGTCACGCAGTCGAGATCGTCGGCGACGAAGGGCCGGTGCGCGTAGTCGAGCGAGGCGCCGAAGGTCGGCGTCAGATCCGGCGCGGTCTCGGCGCCCTCCACCATCAGGAACGCGCCGGGCCCTGGCGCGACGTAGTAGCGGACCGACGAGAAGTCGTCGTGCGGGAAGGACTGCGCGAGCGCGGGAGCCGGCAGGGCGAGCGCGGCACACGCGAGGACCACCATACAGCGGGGCATCGCGCGCGAACTTACCCTGCGGCCCCCGCGCGCGCCCTCTCTCGTGTGCCGTGGTACAGCACCGGGAGCGAGATGCTCACCCGCCTCCGCGTCACGAGCTTCAAGGCCTGGAAGGACACGGGCGAGCTGCGCCTCGCGCCGCTGACCGTGCTCTTCGGCGCCAACAGCGCCGGCAAGACGAGCATCCCGCAGCTGCTCTTGCTCCTGAAGCAGACGGCGGAGTCGCCCGATCGCCAGCGGGCTCTGAACCTCGGCGACAGCCGCACCCTCGTCGACCTCGGCACCTACGAGGACGTCCTCCACGGCCACGCGCTGAGCCAGCCGCTCACCTTCTCGTTGGGCTGGCGGCTGCCCTCCGCGCGGCGGATCGTCGATGGCGTCGGCGGCGCCGCGTTCACCGGCGATCGCCTCTCGTTCGAGGCCACGCTCGAGGCCCACGGGAAGCAGCCTCGGGTCGAGCGCATGCGCTACACCCTGCGGCAGGGCGACGCGCCGATCGCCGACATCGCGATGACGCGCACCGAGCCCGGCTTCGAGCTCGAGTCCGCGCTCTACCCGCTCGAGCGCCAGCCCGGCCGCGACGCGCCGCTGCCGAGCCCGCTCCGCTTCTACGGCTTCCCCGACGAGGTCGCCGCCTACTACCGCAACGCCGGCTTCACCGCCGAGCTCGTCCTCGAGCTCGAGCGGATGCTGCGGAGCGTCCACTACGTCGGGCCGATCCGCGAGTACCCGAGGCGCCTCTACCTCTGGTCGGGCGAGGTCCCCGAGCACGTCGGCGTCAAGGGCGAGCGCGCGATCGAGGCCATCCTCGCGGGCGGCGCGCGCACCTTCGCCTTCTCGCCCGACGAGCCCGAAAAAACGCTGCCGGAGGTGATCGCCGAGCGCCTCCGGGACATGGGCCTCATCTCCTCGTTCGAAGCGCGGCCGCTCGGAGAGAACCGCAAGGAGCACGAGGTCGTCGTCCGCACGAGCCCCTCGCTGCCCGAGGTCAAGCTCACCGACGTCGGCTTCGGCGTGAGCCAGGTGCTCCCGGTGCTCGTCGAGTGCTTCTACGTGCCGGCGCGCTCGATCGTGATCTTCGAGCAGCCCGAGCTGCACCTCCACCCGCGCGTCCAGGCGGACCTCGCGGACCTCTTCATCGACGCCATCCACGCCCGTGAGGACGGCGCGCCGCGCGAGTGCCAGCTCATCATCGAGAGCCACTCCGAGCACTTCCTGCGACGTCTGCAGCGCCGGATCGCCGAGGAGAAGATCGCGAAGGAGGACGCCGCGCTCTACTTCGTCGGCCAGCGCGAGGGCGAGGCGCAGATCGAGGAGCTCCGGGTCGACGAGTACGGCAACATCCAGAACTGGCCCGAGGGCTTCTTCGGCGACGAGATGGAGGACCTCGTCAAGCGGAGCGAGGCGCAGGCAACGCGGATGCAGAGAGGCTCTGGCGAGTGAGCGCGCTCCCGCTCCGCTGCGTGATCGACACGAACGTCGCCACGACCGCCAACGGCGCCAACGACGGCGCGCCCCCCTCGTGCGTGGTCGCGAGCGGCCGGGCGCTCCAGGCGATCATGCGGGAGGGCCACGTCTTCCTCGACAGCGGCCGGCTCATCCTCGACGAGTACGGCAAGAACCTGAGCGCGCGGGGGCAGCCGGGGCCGGGCGACGCCTTCCTCAAGTGGCTCCTCACCCACGAGTACATCGAGGCGCGGGTGACCCGCGTCGCCATCACCCGCAACGACGACGCCGAAGGGAGAGAAGACTTCGACGAGCTCCCCGAGCCCCCGGAGGGCGTCCTCTACGACGCCTCGGATCGCAAGTTCCTCGCGGTCGCCGCGGCGCACCCGAGCCACCCGCCCATCCTCCAGTCCTTCGACAGCAAGTGGTGGGGCTGGCGCGAGGCGCTGGCCGAGGTGGGCGTCACGATCCACTTCCTCTGCGCGGACGCCATCGCGGACAAGCACCGCGAGAAGATGGGCCCGGACGAGCCGTGACCGACCTCCTGCGCTTTCCCCACACCCCTCACCTCGCGTGGCTCGGCGAAGGCCAGCCGCGCGGCGACAAGGTCCTCGCGCCCGACGAGGCCGACGCGCTCCTCGCCCACGAGCTCCTCGTCGAGGAGAAGGTCGACGGCGCGAACCTCGGCTTCTCCGTCGACGAGCGCGGCACCCTGCGCGCGCAGAACCGCGGGGCCTACCTCGAGCGCGATCGCCTCGCGCCCCAGTTCAAGCCGCTCGCGCGGTGGCTCGAGCCGCGCGAGGACGACCTGGCGACCGCCCTCTTCCCCTCGCTCATGCTCTTCGGCGAGTGGTGCTACGCGGTCCACAGCGTCCACTACAGCCGCCTGCCCGACTGGTTCCTCGGCTTCGACGTCTACGACCGCCAGGCGGGCGAGTTCTGGAGCGCCGCGCGCCGCGACGCGCTCCTCGACGAGCTCGGCCTCGCGAAGGTCCCCCGCCTCGCGCAAGGCCGCTTCGACCTCGCCGGCCTGCGCGACCTCCTCGGCCCCTCGCGAGTCGGCGAAGGCCCCGCCGAGGGCCTCTACGTCCGCCACGAGGCCGAGGGCCACCTCGTCTCCCGCGCCAAGCTCGTCCGCCCCGAGTTCGTGCAGGCCATCGACACCCACTGGTCCCGCCGCGCCCTGCGCACCAACTCCATCGCTTGACCGGGCCCTCGAGCGTCGAGGACGCCCTGGTCGGTGCGCTGACCGTGATCCAGCGCAGCGACGGTGCGCGCCGCGTCAATCCTCACTTCCCCACCCTCGCCCTCGATGGCGTCTACGTCTCGGGCTCGCAGGGGCACCTCGTCTTCCATCCCTCGCCGCCGCCGAGCGCCGAGGAGGTGGCCGAGGTCGCGCCCCCGGGTGAGGACGCGGGCTCGTAGCACAACCGTGCTACGATCCCCGACGACGGAGCCCCTATGTCGACCACCACGATTCGCCTCCCCGAGGCGCTCAAGGCCCGCGTCTCGACGGCCGCCAAGCGGTCGGGAAAGACGGCCCATGCGTTCATCTTGGAAGCCATCGCCGAGAAGACGGATGATGAGGAGCGCCGAACGGCGTCCTTCGCCCTCGCGGAGGAGCGCTACGCCGAGATCGTCGCCACCGGCAAGTCGATCCCGTGGGCCGAGATGCGCTCGTACCTGGAGGATCGCGTCGCGGGCAAGAAGCGTCGCCGCCCCACTGCCAAGAAGCTGGCGCGCTGAGACATGTCGCGCATCGAGCTCGCGGCCGGCGTCGCGGATGACCTCGAGCGCATCCTCGACCACCTGAGCGATCACGAAGTCGAAGACCCTGCCGCCCGCATCGGCGAGATCATCGACGCGATCGACGTGCTCGGGACGAGCCCTCTCATCGGGCGCCCCGCCGCAGACGACCTGCGCGAGCTGATCATCGGGCGCCGCTCTCGTGGCTACGTCGCGCTCTACCGGTACCTGCCCGAGCTCGACACCGTCTTCATCCTCGCCGTGCGTCACCAGCGCGAGGCCGGATACCGAGGGCGCTGACCACGCGCCAGCTCTTCGGCCCCTCACGCGTCGGCGAAGGCCCCGCCGAGGGCCTCTACGTCCGCCACGAGGCCGAGGGCCACCTCGTCTCCCGCGCCAAGCTCGTCCGCCCCGAGCTCGTACAGGCGATCGACACCCACTGGTCCCGCCGCGCCCTGCGCACCAACGCCATCGCGCACGGCTGAGCCGCGCGAGGGACGTCGTCAGAGCTCGAGGGTGCTCCCGGGCGTCGGCGCCAGGCACGCGCCGTTGGTGAAGCAGAGCCGGCCGTCGTCGAAGCCCTCGTAGACATCGCAGCGCGAGAGGTCGACGCCCTCGCAGGCCGACGCGGGCGAGCACGCCGCGCAGCCTTCGCTGTTGGTCTCGCCCTCGAGCGTGAACGTGCGACAGCGGACCGGGCAGACCTCGTCGCCCACGCGAGAGCACTCCACGTACTCGCCGTCCATCCCGCCGACCCACACCGCGGTCGGCACCGGAGCCTGAGCGCGCAGCCCCGGATCGTCGCAGGAGCGCGGGTACCACCAGAAGCGCTCCGCCAGCAGCCATCCCGCGCCGAGCGCCAGGAGGAGGCTCGCGACGATCCACCATCGACCGCTTGGCTCGGGCGCGCTCATGGGTCCACGGTGATGTCGGCGTCGCCCGGATGATAGTCGATCCGCGTGAGGCCGTGAGTCCAGCCGATGCGCGCTCCGCCACTTCCACGGCGAAGCTCAGGCAGTTGTTGTCGGTCAGCGAAGATGGGCGTGAGCGACGTAGGGCTGACGTGGCGCTCGCGCACCCGCCCGAAGTCACGCCCCGTGTCGTAGCGGCCCCACTCGTAGTAAGCGGCGATCCCCTTTCACCACCGACGAGGCGCGTCGCGCTCTTCGTCAGCGAGGGGGACGACCGCATCGCGCTCGAGCGAGAGCGAGGCCCCTGGAACGCCCGCGCGTGCACCGCGGTCGAGCTCTCGTGGGTCGAGGGCAGGCTCGTCGAAGGCGAGCCGGTGGAGTGCGATCCGGCCCGCCGGCTCCGAGGCGATCTGTCGTGTCACACGGAGCCGGCACCGACGGGCGGCGACCCGCTCGAGGGTATCGACGGTCTGTGACGCGCGCTCGCTACGGCGCAGGCTCGATGGCGAAGGTGGCGCTCCACGCGCCCTCGGGCGCGTCGTCGCGGATGAGGAGGGTGCCGTCCGCGAGATCGAGGCGCAGCTCGGGATCGCCGTCGGTGTAGGCGACCGGATCGTGGGCGCGCACCGGGGCGCCCTCCTCGATCTCGCAGCGGTTGTAGCCGGTGGTGCCCGTGCCGTAGAGGATCGCCGGCCCGCAGCGCACCAGCACTCGGCAGCTGAAGTTCGAGCCCTCGGGCTCGGGCCGGATCTCGAGCGAGCACGCGGGTGAGTCGGCCCGCCGGATCGGCGCCGCGCCCTCGAGCGAGCGCAGCGTCAGGGCGCGCGAGACCACGGCGGAGAAGGGGTAGCGCTGCGCGCTCGTGGCGGCGACGAGGGGCGGCCCCACGACCGGCGCGCTCCAGGAGTCGACGTCGAGCACCACGGCGCCCTCCGACTCGGGCGAGCGGAACAGGCGCGCTTGGTGGCGCTGGGTGTCGAGGACGATCTGCGCCATCGGCAGCGCGCGCATGCCCTGGTCCTGGTACTGGAGGAGATAGACGAGGCGCTCCTCGTCAAAGGCCTCCGGCGCCCGGCGCTCGAGCGCGCCGGCGCTCAGGCTCGACATGACGAAGCCGCTCGCCCGGGCCGCGGAGTCGTAGAGCGTGGGCTCGCCGCAGCGCACCGCGAGGCGGTCGACGCCGAGGCCCGCCCCGCGCGGCGAGAGCGCCGACTCGACCCGGCACTCGTCACC
>JAEZBP010000494.1 GCA_023427125.1 Pseudomonadota bacterium
GGTGACGAGGGGGACGGCGAGCGCCCTCGCGACGGGGCGCGCGAGCAGGGCGGCCTGATTGAAGCCGCGGCGTCGCAGGCGCGCGCGGTGGAGGGGCACCGGGACCACGGCGTCCACCTCCCCGCTCAGCTCGATCGCCCGCGCCGCGAGCAGCTCGCCGAGCACCGGCGCGAGCTCGGTGCGCCGCCCGTACTTGAGCCTCCGCACCGCCTCGGCCATCGGCCCGCCGTAGACGTACCCGCTGATCCCGCCGCCGACCCGCTCGCCCGGATCGAGCAGGATCGCGCAGGCCTCGCAGAACGCGCGCGCCTCCGGATCGAGCGGCTCGTCGCAAGCCGCGCAGCGCCGAGGCGCGATGAGATCGAGGAGCCCTCGCCATACCGATGTGAACGACATGCCCCCTCATCGGCGGCCGCGCGAAGGCGTTGCGCAGGCAGCCGACAAAGTCGGCTGCCTGCCCCGTGCCCGTGCCAGCCGCGGAGCGGCGCGCCCGAGCCCGGGCCCGGTCGTTGGGTCTGCACGGCCAACCGGACCCCGCCGCGCGCTCGCGAAGCGCGCGCACAGCCAACGCAGAGCAGAGCGTTCACCCTCGGCTGGACACCGGGGACGGGAAGCGCCAACCGGACGGAAGGGTCTCCGCCGCGCGCTCGCGAAGCGCGCGCACAGCCAACAGAGCGCGCGCACAGCCAGCTCAGTGCGAGTAGGGCTCGCCGCGCAGGATCGTGTAGGCGCGGTAGATCTGCTCGGCGAGGACGACCCGCGCGAGGCGGTGCGGCAAGGTCATCGCGCTCAGCGACAGGCGCACGGCGGCCGCCGGGCTCACGGCGGGCGGGAGGCCGTAGGCGCCGCCGATCAGGAACGAGAGGGTCTGCACGCTCGTGCCCTCGCACTCGGCGACGAAGTCCGCGAGGCGGCGGCTCGACCACGCCTGCCCCTCGACCTCGAGCGCGACGGTCTTGCCGCGCGGGTCGATGGCCTTCTGCATGCGGGCGCTCACCTCGCTCGGGCTCGCGTCCTTGAGCTCGAGCTCCTCGAGCCGCGCGTAGCGCTTGATGCGGCCGTAGTAGTCGTCGAGCACGGCGCGGAGCTCGCGCTCCTTCACCTTGCCGACGGCGACGACGGCGATCCTCAACGCTCGCTCAGGACTCGGCGACCGGGAGGCGCGTCGCGTCGATCCACAGCGACTCGAGGTCGTAGTAGCCGCGGGTGTCCTCGTGGAAGAGGTGGACGATGACGTCGCCGAAGTCCATCAGGACCCAGCTCGCCTGCGGCAGGCCCTCGACGCTCAGGCAGCGCGCGTGGGTCTTGGCCTCGATGTCGCCTTCGAGGTTCTTCGCGAGCGCCGACACCTGCCGATCGCTCCGGCCGCTCATGACCACCACGTAGTCGGTGTAGTCGACCTTGCCCGCCACATCGATGATCTCGACGTTGAGCGCCTTGCGGTCGAGCCCCGCCTCCGCGATCGCCAAGGCGAGCTTCTTCGCCTCGGCGAGCTGCGCCGCGCGCTTCGGGCTCACCTCGGGGTCGCTGACCGCCGTTCCTGCCTTCTGTCTTGCCATCTCGCTCCGATCACCCGCTCGCGCGCCCTCGCCTCCCGGAAGAAACCGTGGAGGAGAGCCGCAAGCTGTACCCCAAGCGGAAACCACCGCAAGCGGAACGCGGCCTCACCCCCGCACCTGCCCTTCCCCGCGCGCGATCCACTTGAGCGCGCAGAGCTCCGCCAGGCCCATCGGGCCGTAGGCGTGCAGCTTGGTGGTCGAGATGCCGACCTCGGCGCCGAGGCCGAGCTCGCCGCCGTCGTTCCAGCGGGTCGACGCGTTCACCGCGACGAGCGAGGCGTCGACCTCGCGCAGCCAGCGCTCGGCGTTGCCGTAGCTCTCGGTCACGATGGCCTCGGTGTGCAGCGTGCCGTGCCGCGCGACGTGCGCGAGCGCGCCCTCGATCCCGGCGACGACGCGCACGGCGCAGACGAGATCGAGGTACTCCTCGTCCCAGTCGGCCTCGCTCGCCTCCTTCGCGCCGGGCACGAGCGCCCTCGTCCGCGCGTCGCCGCGCAGCTCGACGCCCCGCTCGATCAGCGCGGCCGCGATCGGCGGCAAGAGCGCCTCGGCGCAGGCCTCGTCGACGAGCAGCGTCTCCATCGCGTTGCACACACCGGGGCGCTGGGTCTTCGCGTTGACCGCGATCGCGATCGCCTTCTCGCGGTCCGCGCTCGCGTCGACGTACACGTGGCAGACGCCCTTGTAGTGCTGGATGACCGGCACCCGGGCGTTCTCCGCGACGAAGCGGATCAGCCCCTCGCCGCCCCGCGGGATGACGAGATCGACGACGCCGGAGAGGCCGATCATCGCGAGGGTGGCCTCGCGCTCGACGGTCGGCAGCAGGGTCACGAGCGCCGGGTCGAAGCCCTCGTCGGCGAGCGCGCGCCCGAAGATCGCCGCGAGCGCCCGGTTGGTCGAGAAGGCCTCCTTGCCGCCGCGCAGGAGGCACGCGTTGCCCGCCTTGAAGCAGAGCGCGGCCGCGTCGACGGTCACGTTCGGGCGCGACTCGTAGATGATCCCGATGAGCCCGAGCGGCACGCGCATGCGCCCGACCGAGAGCCCGCTCGGCAGCCGCCGGCTCTCGACGATCTGCCCCACCGGATCGGGCAGCCGCACGATCGCCTCGAGCGCGCTCGCGACTCCCTCGAGCCGCCGCTCATCGAGCCGCAGCCGATCGAGCATCGCCGCCGAGAGCCCGCCCTCCTCGCCCGCCGCCAGATCGGCGGCGTTCGCGTCCAAGACCGCGGCCTGCTCCGATCGCAGCGCGCCCGCGACCCGCGCCAGCACCGCGTCCTTGCGCTCGGTCGAGACCGCCGCCAGCGCCCTCGACGCCTCCTTCGCCTTCCGAGCGAGCCGCTCGACCTCGGACCTCAGGTCCGCTCCTTCGGTCACGTGCGAAACCTACCCCGCCCGGCCCCCGCGGCGCCAGGAAAGCTCAATTTCTCTCTTGCCCCGGCGCGAAACACTTCGACCGACGCCTCCGAGGCTGCCGACGCCTCGAAATTGGTCGAATCGATGGCTCATTCGTCGCACGGCGAATTCTCCTGTCGACAGCCCCAAATTCATCAATCGATGATTTCGAGGCCTTCGCCGCGTGCGCGGTCACTCCGAGACGACCAGATCGTCGCGGTGCACGATCTCGTCTCCCCCGTGATACCCGAGGCGGGCGCCGATGTCGCCGGTCTTGGCGCCGGCGAGCTTGGCGGCGTCCACGGTGCCGTAGCGGACGAGGCCGCGGCCCACCTCCCGCAGCGAGGTGTCACGCAGGATGACGAGGTCGCCGGGCCCGAAGTGGCCGCGCACGCCGACGACGCCAGCCGGCAGGAGGCTGCGGTGGCCCTCGCGGATCGCGACCACCGCGCCGGGATCGAGGATGAGATCGCCCCGCGGCCGCAGCGTGTAGGCGATCCAGTGCTTGCGGCTCGCGAGGCGGCTGCCCTGGGGGCGCACCAGCGTGCCGACGTCCTCGCCCGCCAGCGCCCGGGTCAGGATCGCCGGATCGCGCGCGTCGGCGATCAGCACCGGCACGCCGCGCCGCGCCGCCCGCCGGGCCGCCTCGAGCTTGCTCCCCATCCCGCCGCTGCCGAGCTCGGTCGGCGTGCGCCCGACGAGGGCCTGCGCGCTGCCGAGCTCCTCGACCGAGCGGACCCGCGCGCCGTCGCCGTCGAGCAGCCCCTCGACGTCGGTCAGCAAGACGAGCAGATCGGCGC
>JAEZBP010000568.1 GCA_023427125.1 Pseudomonadota bacterium
ACTATCACGGCTGGATGCGCGCGATCCTGCGCCTGCGCCGGGTCGCCGGGCGCCTGCGCGATCGCCCGAGCGCCCTCGCGTGGATCGCGGGCAGCTACGCGCCCTCCGGCGACGAGCCGGCGGCGCCGGAGCTCGAGGCCGTGGTCGAACAAGTGCTCCGACCTCCGCGCGGCCGCCTGAATTCCTGGCTCTTCGCGCATCTCGCCGAGCGACACGGGCTCAGCGCGGCGGAGCTCGAGGCGGAGATCTTTCCGCCCTCCCCGCGACGCAGGTCAACCCGATCGGGTCACGCGCCGCCAGAAGCTTGAACAAAATTCAAGCTCGTCCTATCAACGTTCCCGCCTTCGGGAGCGCCCCCCGAACGGCGACGGAGGATTGGATGGGCCGACTGCTTCGAACGAGCTTGCTCTTCGCGACCACGCTCGCGCTCACGATGGCCGCTCTCGCTCCGCAGTCGGCGGAGGCCCAGGCGGCGATCCCGATCAACATCGAGTCGGTGCCGCCCGGCGCGACGGTCTACCTCGACAGCACGACGGCGGCGCCGCTCGGGGCGACGCCGCTCGCCAACGTGCGGGTCCCGCGGGGCGCGCACACGTTCATCTTCCAGCTCGCGAACCACGAGGAGGCGCGCCTCTCGGTGAACGTCGCGCGCCGCCGCGAGACCTTCCGCGTGGTGCTCCGCGCGCTCGGCACGATCGAGGTCTCGGCGGCCAACGAGGCCGCGCGGGGAGGGCGCGTCTTGGTCGACGGCCGGCCGATGGGCGACCTCGGCGGGACGCCGGTGCGCGTGACCGATCTGCAGCCCGGCCGCCACCAGGTGCGGGTCGAGCGCGAGGGCTACGTGACCTTCGAGCAGTGGGTCGACGTCAGCGGCGGCCAGCTCGTGCGGATGCCGGCGATGCTCGAGCCGCGCGCGCCCGACACCGGCTCGATCCTCGTGGCGGGCCCGAGCGGCGCGCCGATCTTCCTCGACGGGACGCCCGCCGGCGCCACGCCCACGGTGATCGACGGCGTGGCGGTGGGCGCGCACACCGTCGAGATCCGCCCGCCGGGGCAGCCGCCCTACTCGCAGCAGGTGACGGTGCTCGCCGGCCAGCGCGCGACGGTGTCGATGCCGAGCCAGGGGCAGAGCTCGCTGCGGGTGCTCTCGAGCGCGCCGGGGGCGATCATCAGCATCGACGGCGAGGTCATCGGGCCCTCGCCCGCCGTGCGCGAGAACCTCGCGCCGGGCGAGCACATCGTCGAGGCGAGCGCCGAGGGCTACGTCGCGGCGCGCCAGGCCGTGACGATCGAGCCCGGGCAGCAGCGGGTCCTCGCGATCGACCTCGAGCGCATCCAGGGCGAGCCGGGGCGCATCATCGTCGCCGCCAACGTGGACGGCGCGATGGTCATCATCGACAACGAGGAGCGCGGGAACGCGCCGCTCGTCGCCGACGTGACGCCGGGGCCGCACGCGGTCGTGGTGCGGGCCGAGGGCCACGACGACTTCAGCCAGACCTGCACCACCGCGCCGGGCCAGGACTGCGACATCGCCGCGACGCTCGTGCCGCAGCAGGTGCGGGTGCGGGTGGCCGTGCAGGGCGGCGTGCGCGACGCGCAGCTGCTCGTCGACGGCGAGGTCGTCGGGCCGGTGCCCTACGACGGAACGATCCCGGCGGGCTCGCACGTGCTCACGGTGCGCGCGCCCGGCTACGAGGACCTCACCCAGCAGGCGCTGCTGATGCCGAGCGCCGAGGTGCGCAACTTCGAGCTCACGCTGGCACAGGGCCAGGAGGGCGAGGCGCTGCGCGAGCGGCTCGAGCGCGAGCGCGGCGCGGCGACGACGCACTCGGCGGCGCCGCTGCCGGTGAACCAGGCGAGCCTCGATCTCTCGCTCGGCTGGCCCTACCTCGGCGAGGTCCGGCTCAACGTCGGCCTGCTCGAGTTCCTCGACGCCGGCTTCGCGATCCGCAGCTTCGGCCGGCTCACCGAGTTCGAGGGCCGCGTGCGCGCGGGCTTCCGGCCGCTCCAGCTGCTCTCGGTCGGCGGCCAGGTCCGCTTCGGCGGCGGCATCGGCCCCGAGCAGGGCTACGCCGCCCCCACCCAGTACGTCGACGAGGAGGGCGCCACGCAGGGCTGGAGCAGCCTGCCCTTCGGTGATCGGCTCTCGCAGCGCCCCGTCATGACCGCGCCCTCGCCGATCTACTCCTACCCGGTGAACAGCGCGTTCCTCAGCCTCGAGCTGCTCGGGAGCCTCCACTTCAGCGAGCAGGGCGCGTTCACGCTCTGGGTGGCGATGGACGTCTCCTCGGACGAGTACGCGGGCCACCCGCTGAACTCGAGCGCCTTCCTCGACTACGGCCCGGGGGCGACCGAGGCGAGCGATCGGTACTGCACCGAGCAGACGACGCCGAGGACGCAGCTGAGCTGCCCGCGTGAGGACTACGCCCGCGCGCGGCTCGGCGGCTCGCTCGAGCTCGTGCTCACCCGTAACTGGAACATCTGGTTCCTCCTCGAGGGCATCCTCAGCTCGCAGCCCCGCCGCATCATGGGCAACCTGCTCGGCATCGAGGCGAACGACACCCAGTTCTATTTCCGGCTCGGGACCACCTACAAGTTCTGACGGCTTCCCGTACGCGCTTTCGATACGCTGGCCGCGATGCGTTGGATCTCTGCGGCGGTCGTGTCCATGGCGCTCGGCGTCGTGGCGCCCGCCGCGCAGGCGCAGGAGCCGCCGGTGCTCGCGCCGGACGCGCCGCTCACGCTGCGGCCCGTCCCGCGCCTCGCCAGGCTGACCACCGCGGTGGCGCGGACCCTCGCGCTCCGCATGGACGTGGCGGTCCGCGTGGGCGAGGCGCCGCCGCCCGGTCTGCTCGAGGCGGTGCCGAGCGGGCACGTCGCGCTCGGCCGCGACGGAGGCACGATCCTCCTCGTGCTCGCTGGGCCCGAGGGGCAGGTCTTCCACAGCGACGTGCCGATCGGGCGCGAGGGCGGCTCCTCGGCGGTGCGCGCGGTGGCGCTGGCCATCGAGGCGCTGCGCGACGCGGCGCTCGACGGGCCGCCGGAGGGCGCGAGCCCGACCTCCACCCGGCGCACCTTCGAGCGCGATGGTCAGGTGGTCACGTGGATCTATCGCGAGCGCGAGGGCGGGCTCTTCGGCCCGCGGGATCCGCCGGTCGCGGAGGCCAAGCCGGCCTTCTACCTCGGCGCGAGCTTCGGCCTCGCGACCGAGCGGCTCAACGGGATGGTCGGGCCGCGCCTCGGCCTCGCGCTCTGCCTGCACGAGGGCTGCCTCGCGCTCGAGGGCGACGTGCCGGCGCTGCCGCAGGAGAGCCAGGCGTGCGACGGGCGGGGCATCCAGTACCGGCCGGTCAGCCTCGGGCTGCGCTTCTCGATGCAGCCGGTGAACGTCGCGGACGTCATCTTCTTCGGCTTCAGCGCCGGCATCCTCACCCGCTTCGGCATGGTCAACCTGGTCGGCGTCGACGTCAGCCGCCTCGCCACCGACTTCGGCCTGCGCGGTGGGCTCGAGGTGGCGTGGCGCTTCGCGCCGCCGGTCGAGATCGTCCTCGACCTCGGCGCCGACTTCCACGTCTCCCCCGCCCAGTTCACCCGCGCCTCGCGGCCGCCGCCGGACCTCGACTGCCCGACCATCGAGACGGTGCTGGTCGAGGACCTGGTGACCCTCTGGGGTGCCCTCGTCATCCGGGTGCGGCCATGAGCTCAGGCTGGGTCGAGCGCGTAGGATCGAGCTTCGCGCAGAGCGGGTCGCGCACGAGCGGCGTGCGATGGGCTGAACCGCCAAGGCGCCAAGGCGCCAAGAAGATGCCCTTGGCGTCTTGGCGCCTTGGCGGTTCGAACCCCTCCGACCGCCCCCACGGGGCACGACGCGAAATTTCACGGGGGCGGCCGTGATTGGAAAAATGCGCGCCGCCGGGCGACTCTCGGGCGTGGCCGCGATGGCGAGTGGACGCTTGACGGCGATCTCCGGTGGGCTCGACGAGGACGCGGAGCTCCTGCGCGCGGCCCACGCCGGCGACGAGCGCGCGGTCCGCGCCCTCTACCGCGATCACGTCGACCGCGTGTACCGCTGCGTGGCGCGCATCCTCGGGGCCTCCGATCCGGACGTCGAGGACGTGGTGCAGCAGGTCTTCCTCGCCGCGCTCGACGGCTCGTTCGACGGCCGCTCCAGGGTCTCGACCTGGATCGTCGGCATCGCCACCCGCCGCGCGCTCGACGCCTCCCGCTCGCGCTGGCGCCGGAGCCGCTGGGCCAAGGTGACCGAGTGGGTCGGCCTCGGCCGCCCCGAGGCCCCGCCCGACGCGCAGCTCGACGCGCTCGGGGTGGCCGAGCGGGTGCTCGCCGGCCTCTCGCCCGATCAGCGGACCGTCTTCTTTCTCCACGCGGTGGAGGGCTACACTTTCAAGGAGATCGAGGAGATGACGGGCACCGGCATCTCGACCTTGCACGCTCGGCTCAAGGCGGCGCGGATCCGCATCGACGCGGCGCTCGCCGAGCGCGCTCCCGAGGGAGAGGCGCGATGACCACGCCGCCGAGCCGGAACGCGCCGAGCGGCAGCGAGGCCCTCGCCGAGGTGCTCCGCGATCATCCTCCCCGGCCCGACGATCTCGCGCGGGCCCGGATGGAGAAGCGCCTGCTCGTCGCGCCCCCGGGGCGGGCGCTCGAGAGGCCGGCGCGCTCGGGGCGCGCGCTCTGGGTGGCGG
>JAEZBP010000628.1 GCA_023427125.1 Pseudomonadota bacterium
GAGTGGAAGAGGCTTCCAGGAAGACTACGGGATGGTGAACATCGCGACCGGCTGCCGCTCGCGCGGCTGCAGCGTGACGTTGTAGGCGCCGATGATCTGGCCGCCGACGGCGATCGAGAGGGTCGCAGGGGTGACGCCGGCCGCGCCGCAGTCGCCCCAGTAGTGCACCTCGACCCGGTACTGCCCCGAGGGCGGCTGCGGGCTGCTCCAGTACACGTTCTCGATCGTGTTGTTGGCCTGCGACGCGTTGCACGCGCCGCGCGCGTCGTGATCGAGCACGCCGCCGCTGGCCGACTGCCGGTTCTGGTAGCTGATCGTCTGGCCCATCGGATCGGTCACGTACATGTCGAGATCCGCGCCGGTGCCCCACGCCAGCGTGATCTGAATCTGGCCGCTCTGATAGCCGCAGCCCTCGTCGATGACGCCGTTGCAGTTGTCGTCGAGGCCGTTGCACGACTCGGGCGCGCCCGGCTGGCAGGCCGCCTGGATGACGGTGACGCCGGCCCCGGCCGAGACCGCGGGGGCGCCGACCTGCACGCTCACCGAGCCCTGCGGCGGAGGCGGCGGCGCGACGTGGACGACTGCGTTGGGCGCGCGGACACGGACGCGCGCACGGCAGCCAGTGGAGAGGCCCGCGACGGTCACCACCGCCAAGGCCAGAATGAGGGATCGCTTCATCGTTGCTCCTCTTGCCCCGCGACCGGCGAGGCGGCGCATACTCTACTTAATCTGCGCGCCCGATCTCAACGGGCTGTGTTCTGACGCACCTGTGTTCCGACGTACCTGTACCCGAGCCCGACGCGCAGGCGCTCCGACGCGAGCCCCCCGGCGGGGATTCACGTCACACCGGGTTGAGGCTCGGGCGGGACGCGCGGCCGATCAAGAGGGTGCGCAGGCCCGCGGGATCACGGAGATCGTAGAGGACCGGCGGCACCGAGTCGCGGGAGGGCGCGATCACCCGCAGCGCGCCGCTGTCGGCGAGCGCCTTCGCCTCCGGCCCGTCGAGCACGAGGTAGAGGTTCGTCAGCCCGCGCCAGCCGGGCGTCTCGGCGACGTCCACGATGCGGCCGCGATCGAGGCTCAGCTCGGTCCGCCCGCGCCGGATCAAGAGGCGGTGACCGGTCAGCACGTACTCGGTGTCGTGGCCCATCGCCCTCGCGCGCAGGATGCCGTACCAGGCGAGGCCGAGGCCCACCGCCAGGAGCAGCGTCGCGGTGAGCGCGATCGCGACGAAGAGGAGCACCCAGGTCCACGAGCTGGTGGGGAGCCCGGCCTCCTCGAGCTCGCCGAGCACCACGGCCGAGCGCAGGCCGGCCGGCAGCACCACGAAGAGCACCCCGAGGCCGAGCGACGTCGTGGCCACGTGACGCCAGTCGATCGAGAGCCCCTCGGGGCAAGCCCCCCAGAGCACCTCTTCGCCGGGATCGAGCCGATCGGTCAGCGGCGTCGTCGCGTCGCCCGCGTTCGGGCTGACCTCGGCGTCGCGGACGATCGCGAGGACCGCGTCGGGGGCGCGCAGATCGTGGAAGACGAGCCGCTGCTTGCGGGAGAGCGGGCCGAACGGCACGGCGCGCACCAGCTCGAGGTGCCCGATGGTCGGCACGCGCGGGTTCCAGGCGATGCGCGCGTACGTGATGGCGTGCCGGTCGATCGAGCGGCGCAGGCGGCCGCGCTTCCAGAGGATGCGCCGATCGGTGATCACGAAGCGGCAGGGGTCGAGCAAGAACGAGGGCGCGACCCCGACGGCGACCGCCGTCAGCGCGAAGTACGCCGCGACCAAGCCCATCTGCGTGACGCCGGGCAGCTCGACCAGCGCGAGCAGACCGGCGAAGAGGGCCGCGATGGCGCCCATCGTCACGAGGAGGGCGGGGATCAGCCGCCAGCGACCATCGCGAGGGACGCCACGCTCGGGCCCGCCCTCCCAGAGCACGCGCTCGGAGGGCAGGAGCCGGAATGCTCGCTCGACCGACTCCATCTCAGGTCTCAGCCTACCACCAATTTCCAGGCTTCTCCGCTGGGGCGTGTGCGCTTGACACCCCTCGCCCCGAGGATGTTCTGGCCCGGCTGCAATGTCTGGACGATCGCGCCTTCTTCGCGGACGATGCGCAGGCGATGTCCGACGCGTACCCGCCCCAGCTTCCCCGCATCCACCGCGCCCTCGAGGACGTGCGTGCCCTCGACGCGCGCACCCCGCGGGTCGCCCTCGTCCTCGGCTCCGGCCTCGGTCGCTTCGCCGACTCGCTCTCGAAGCGGACGGTGATCCCCTACGACCGCATCTCCGGGATGCCGGCCTCGAAGGTCGTCGGCCACGCCGGGAACCTCGTGATCGGCGAGGTCGGCGCGATGCCGATCGTCGCGATGCAGGGGCGGGTGCACCTCTACGAGGGACACCCGACGGCGGAGGTGGTCTTCGGCGTGCGCCTGATGCGCCACCTCGGCGCCACGATCCTGATCATCACCAACGCCGCCGGCGGCTGCGGCGAGGGGCTCTCGGCGGGCGACCTCATGCTCATCGAGGATCACATCAACCTCACCGGGCAGAGCTGCTTGATCGGGCCCAACGAGGACGAGCTCGGCGTGCGCTTCCCGGACATGAGCGAGGCCTACGACCGGCGCCTCCGCGCGATCGCGCTCGAGGTCGCCGAGGCGCAGGGCACGACGCTCGCGCAGGGCGTCTACGCGGGGCTGCTCGGGCCGAGCTACGAGACGCCCGCCGAGATCCGCATGCTCGCTCGGCTCGGCGCGGACGCGGTCGGGATGAGCACCGTGCTCGAGGTGATCGCCGCCAAGCACCTCGGCATGGAGGTGCTCGGCGTCTCGTGCATCACGAACCTCGCGGCGGGGATCTCACCGACGAAGCTGAGCCACGACGAGGTGACCGAGACCGCGACCCGCGTGCGAGAGACGTTCGAGTCGCTGCTGCGCGGGGTCCTCGAGCGGCTGGCGGGGGAGCGCGCGTGAGCGTGATCGACTGGGGGGCGCTCGAGGTGGCGGCGACCGAGGCGCGCACCCGCGCGTACGCGCCCTACTCCGGCTACACCGTCGGCGCGGCGCTCTTGGCGGAGGACGGCCGCGTCTTCGTCGGCGTCAACGTGGAGAACGCGAGCTACGGCCTCGCGCTCTGCGCCGAGCGCACCGCGATCGGCAAGGCGGTGAGCGAGGGGGCGCGCACCTTCCGCGCGATCGTGGTCGCGACCGGCGGGCCGCGGGCCGGCGCGCCCTGCGGGATGTGCCGCCAGGTGCTCGCCGAGCTCGGGCCCTCGTACCCGGTCCGCTGCATCAGCGATCGAGGCGATCGCTTCGACACCACGGTGGCCGAGCTGCTGCCCTTCCCCTTCGGGCCGAGCTACCTCGATGAGTGATCGTCGGGACGCCGTTCCGCAGCGGAGCGACCGACGTGATCGGCCGACGCTGCTCCGTGGCGCGACCGTGGTCACGATGGACGGCGCGCGCCGGGTGCTCGAGCGCGCCGACGTGCTGCTCGACGGAGGCCGCGTCGCGCGCATCGGTCACGAGCTCGACGTGCCCGCCGGCATCACGCGGGTGATCGACGCGTCGGGCTGCGCGGTGATGCCCGGTCTCGTGCAGGCGCACGTGCACCTCTGTCAGGTGCTCTTCCGCGGGATGGCCGATGACATGCCGCTCATGCAGTGGCTGCGGGAGCGCATCTGGCCGCTCGAGGGCGCGCACGATCCGCGCTCGCTCGGCGCGAGCGCGCGCCTCGGGACGGCGGAGCTCCTGCTGGGCGGGACGACGACGATCCTCGACATGGGCACGGTGCACCATCAGGACGCCGTCTTCCGCGCGATGGACGAGAGCGGCATTCGCGGCATCTCGGGCAAGGCGATGATGGACGTCGGCGAGGGGGTGCCGAAGAGCCTGCGCGAGTCGACGAAGGCGAGCGTGGAGGAGAGCGTGGCGCTCGCCACCGAGTGGGGCGCTGCGGGGAACGGCCGACTCGGCTACGCGTTCGCGCCGCGCTTCATCCTCTCGTGCACCGAGGCGCTCTTCCGCGAGGTCGCGAGCATCGCGAGGGAGCGCTCGCTGCGCATCCACAGCCACGTGGCCGAGCACGCGGGCGAGCGCCGCGAGGTGCGGGCGATCCTCGGCAAGGACGACGTCGACGTGCTCGCGTCGTGGGGCGTCGCGGGGACGCACGTGCTGCTCGCGCACGGGGTGCAGCTCACGGCGGCGCAGATGAAGCGGGTGGCCCGGGCGGGGACGCGCATCGTGCACTGCCCGAGCGCGAACCTGAAGCTGGCGAGCGGCATCGCGGACGTGGTCGGCATGCGCGAGGCGGGCATCGTGGTCGGCGTCGGGGCCGACGGCGCCCCGTGCAACAACCGCCTGGACGGCTTCACCGAGCTGCGCTCGGCGGCGCTCTTGGCCAAGGTGCGCCGCGCGGACGCGGCCGCGCTCGGCGCCGGAGACGCGCTGGCGATGGCGACGATCGAGGGGGCGCGCGCGCTCGGGCTCGACCGGGAGATCGGCTCCCTCGAGGTCGGCAAGAAGGCCGATGTCATCGTGGTGGACCTGGAGG
>JAEZBP010000167.1 GCA_023427125.1 Pseudomonadota bacterium
GCTCCGGCATCGCCGGAGGGATGTACGGCGCGGGAACCTCATGGGCGGGCGCCGTCGGCGCCGCGATCGGCGGCTCGGGGAACAACGGCGCCGCGGGGCTCAGAGGCTCGGGCGCGGGGGCCGCCTGGAGTCCGCTGCGCGAGGCCTCGATGTCCTCGACCACGACGATCTGCGAGAGCTCGTCGGCGGCCACGTCGTCGAGCGGCGCCGAGGCCGCTTCGGCGCCTACCCGCTCGCCCGGCCGCGCGATCGCGTCGAGCCGCTCGAGGTGCGCGCGCTCGCTCGCCATCTCGGGCGCGAACGCGATCCGCATCCAGCGCGTCAGGTCGCCTGTGCCGTAGGGCGGACGCTGCGAGACGATGTACCCCATCAGCGCCTCGTGCATCTCGCCGGCGGTCCGGTAGCGATCCGAGGGCTCGCGCGCGAGGCCCCTCATCACGATCGCGTCGAGCGCAGGTGGCACGTGGGGCGCGGTGGCGGAGGGCGGCGCCGCGGCCGCCTCGCGCACCTTGTCGAAGATCTCGATGTCGTTGGCGCCCGAGAAGAGCCGCTCGCCGGTGAGGAGCTCGTGGATGCACGCCGCCGCGGCGAAGATGTCCGAGCGGTGATCGAGCGGGAGACCGCGCACCTGCTCGGGGCTCATGTAGGCGAGCTTGCCCTTCAGCACGCCGGCTTGCGTCTGGGTCGCGCGGCTCGCGGCCTTGGCGATGCCGAAGTCGATCAGCTTCACGAGGCCGTCGTAGGAGACGAGCACGTTCTGCGGGGAGACGTCGCGGTGGATGATGGCGAGGGGCTGTCCGTCGGGCCCGCGCTTGCGGTGCGCATAGTCGAGCGCCTCGAGCATCTTCGAGCCGATCCACGCGGCCATCGGCGGCGGCATCGGCTGCCCGATCCGCTTGAAGCGCCCGAGGATCTCGCGCAGGTCCTTGCCCCAGACGTACTCCATCGCGATGAAGTGGGCCGCGCCCATCTTGCCGAGCTCGTAGATGGGCGCGATGTTGGCGTGGCTGAGCTGGCCGGCGATCTTCGCCTCGGCGACGAACATGTCGACGAACTCGGCGTCGTCGGCGAGGGCCGGGAGGATGCGCTTGATGGCGACGATGCGCTCGAAGCCCTCGATGCCGAGGGACTTGGCGCGGTAGATCTCGGCCATCCCGCCTCTGGCGACGCGATCGAGCAGGAGGTACTGGCTGGCCTCGGTCACGGGGTGACGTTAGACGAGAACGGGCATCGGTCGCCACGTGATCTCTGGCTGGTCTCGCTCGTCTCCCCTCGTCATGACCGACGACGGGAGCTCGCGCCTCGGGGCCGGCCTACGGCCGAGCGAGGTGAGCATGGCGAGCATCGTGGAGAGGCGTCGCACCCGGCGACCCTAACGCGTCGCCTGCCGCTGCGCAGCTCGGCTGGCGCGCGCCTCCGCGTGCGCGCCTCGTCTACCGTGTCCAGCCGACCGGCGAGCTGCTCCGCAGCGCTTCGTACTCGTCGACGAATCGGCGGCGAAGTTGTCCATGGGACGCGACTACGCCGCCGCGGAGGGCTCCTCGCTCACGCTGACGTGGATGTGGTTGTCGTGGTTGGGTCAGGGCCGTCGACGCTGCCTGACGCCCCGAGCTTGGCATCGCGCTCCGGGTACGGAATACTGGCGGTCTTGGAGGTGGATGCCGTGGGCAATGCCTTGAAGTTATTCGGGATCGTCCTTGCCTTGACCGCATGCGGTGGGGGCACGATGCCCGGCACGGACGGCGGAGCTGACGGCGGCGGCGGGTGCGGGCCCGGATCGGAACGCATGCCCTGCGGCACCGGAGGCACGTGCATGGGCGGCGAATGCGTCGAGCCGCGGTGCGGCGATTCGATCGTCCAAGACCCCGAGCAATGCGACGACGGGAACGACGTTGCGTTCGATGGGTGTGAGAACAATTGCGTCTTCACGTGCAGCGCCGCGAGCGACTGCCTCGACGGCAACCCGTGCAACGGCCTGGAGGACTGCCCCCTCGACCGTCACGTCTGCGCGCCCGGTACTCCGCCCGGCGTCGGCTCGACGTGCACCACGGCCGACATCACCGACGGCGTCTGCAACGCGAGCGAGACTTGCGTGCCCGTGGGCTGCGGCAATGGCACGGTCGACGGGACCGAGCAGTGCGACGACGGCAACACCACCGCGGGCGACGGCTGCGAGCCGGACTGCACGTATTCTTGCGAGGCGGACACCGACTGCGACGACCTGCTCTTCTGCAACGGCGCCGAGACCTGCAACGTCGCTGCGCACACCTGCGTGGCGGGGACCGTACCGACGTGCACCCCGAGCGACGCCTGCCACACCTCGACCTGCTCGGACCTCGACGGCATGTGCGTGGAGGCGCTGATCGACGGCGACATGGACGGCGAGGCCCCGACCTCCCTCGGCGCGTGCGGCACCGACTGTGACGACGCCAACGCCGAGCGCAACAGCATGAACCAGGAGATCTGCGGCAACGGGATCGACGACGACTGCGATCCCGCGACCTCCGACGCCGCGATGACGCTCTACTACCCGGACTGCGACTCCGACACCTACGCCGCGATGGGCGCAACTGGACTTGCGGCATGCATGGCGCCCGCCACGTGCGGAGGCTGCGCGTGCATCACCCGCGCGCCGACCTCGGCGACGAACGCCGACTGCCGCGACAACAACGCCAACGTCCGCCCGAACCAGACGAGCTACTTCACGTCCGCCATCTCGGGCGCGCCGTCGGCGACCGACTTCGACTACAACTGCGATGGCACGGAGACGCGACAGGTGACCTGCGTGAGCGAGAGCACCACGGGCACCTGCCCGGCGCGCGATCGGCTCTTCGGGTGCGAAGGTCGCTTCATCTGTCTCGATCCGCCGTGCTGCTCGACAGGCGGGGGTCAGGGCGGCTGGACCGGCGCGAGCGTCCCGTCGTGCGGCTCGTCCGCGCAGTACTCCTACTGCCGCGACACCGGCACCTCGTGCGTGCGCACCACGATCACGCGCACGCAGGCCTGCCGGTGATCGGCTGAGCGCACGGCCTCCTCTGCAAGAGCCCACTCCGCATGCGCGGGCATCTCGTCGACAGCCTGATGCGGTCGGCGCGATCGAGCTCGCGATCGCCGGCCGCGTCGCGCTGGTGCAGGTGCAGGTGCCGTGAGGAGACTGCGCATCGCTTTCAGATCAAGCGCGTGGTGATGGGTGCTGCGCTCGGACAACCCGGGTGCGCCGGACTTCCCGGCGAGCGAGGACACGACGCCCGCTGCCGGCACCCTGCGATGTGGTTGCGAATCGACGCCTCGATCTGCTTCACGAGTTGCTCGACTTGCGCGCTCCACGGTTCGGTGAACGCCCGTTCTACGCCATCGTGAACATCGGCTCGCCCGCGGCGTGAACACGCCGCGGATGATCGTGAACGGCGCGTCGCCGCCGTGAACAGGGAAGGCCTGC